>JAIRXZ010000196.1 GCA_031267995.1 Odoribacteraceae bacterium
CCTACATCAAAAAAGTACGCAGCGTCACCCGCGAAGGCCACTACGACCTCATCATCGACCCCCGCTCCACCCCCCGAACCCTCTGGTTCTCCCTCTTCTCCCTCGCCACCCCCTGGCGCGTCGGGCGAAAAAAATGGTACACCCGCCTCCTCCACAACCACCGCGTCCAGCTCGCCATCCCCGGCATGGACGAAGTCGCCCGCACCCTCCGCCTCCTCGCCCCCCTGGAGCGCCTCGCCGAAGTGCGCTACGACCCCGTCTTCAAACTCTACCTCTCCCCGGACGAAAAAAACGAAGCCCGCCAAACCCTCGCCGCGCGAGGCATCGACTTCTCGCGCCCGGTCGTCATCTGCGCCGTCGCCACCCAGATCCCCTTCAAAGCCTGGGACATGGACAGGACGCGCCAGGTACTCCTCCGCCTCATCCGCCACTACGACGCCCAACTCATCTTCAACTACGCCGGCAAGGTAGAAGAAGCCACCGCCCGCCGCCTGCACCACGCCATGGACGACCACCCCAACGTCTTCATCGACATCAACGCCCCCACCCTCCGCGGCCTGGCCTCGATGATCGCCAACGCCCATCTCTTTTTCGGCAACGAGGGTGGCCCTCGCCACATCTCGCAAGCCCTTGACATCCCCTCGTTTGCCATCTACCCCCCTCACATCAGCAAATCCAAGTGGCTCCCCAACGCCTCCCCCCGCTTCCAGGGCATCCACCCGTCCGACCTGGCCGACAAAACCACCCGCGCCCCCCTCACCTACCTGGAGCAATACGACCTCATCACCGTCGACGCCGTCTGGAACAGGTTGCGCCCGATGCTCGACCGGCACCTTCCGCCAACCCCAACGGATTAATCCCCGGTTCCACCCCGTTCCGCCGCGTGGCTTGTACTGCCGATGGTGATTCCGGGTATCCGATTTTCATCCATGATTTATATTGAACGCGAGTTCGACGCGAGAATACGATAGTCCGGTAACGCTTGAAAGAGAGTACGGTTATCGTATGATAGATCGCACTCTTTCACGGGGGAGAGGAGGTGTGTTGCGCGCCGCGTCCGGGGTACGCGAAAGGCTACCGGGGCAGACGTTATCGCGACCGTCACACGCGTGATAACATCCGTCACAGACGTTATTGCGACCGTCACAGACGTTATTCCCGCCGTCACACGCGTGATGATTCCCGTCACGTGCGAGATGAAACACGTCACGTGCGAGATGAAACTCGTCACGTGCGAGATGAAACCCGTCACGTGCGAGATGAAACTCGTCACGTGCGAGATGAAACCCGTCACGTGCGAGATGAAACCCGTCACGTGCGAGATGAAACTCGTCACGTGCGAGATGAAACTCGTCACGTGCGAGATGAAACCTATCTCGCACGTGACGGAACTCATCTCGCACGTGACGAAAGTTATCTCGCACGTGACGGCGGGCATCACGCGAGATACGGCGAGCATCACGCACGTGACGCCGAGCATCTCGCGGGACGCGCCAACCCCAACCACCGTCCGGCACCCCTCGCTCGATCGAATTGACAGCCAATAGCCCCCTTCAGGTTTCAAATTAAAAGCTATTCGTTTTTTTTTATTACAAATATATCCTGAAAATCTTGCGGGATAATCGGCAAAGATGTACTTTTGGGCACTTTAAATTAACAAAATCAAGAATTAAAGTACTAATCATTTTTGCTTAAACTCTATCGAGATGAAACCAGAGATCAGTGAATTTATGGAGGCCTTAAAGGCCAAAACAGTGGGCGAAGGTGAATTTCACCAGGCCGTCGAAGAGGTCATCGAGACCGTCTGGGACACCTACCAGGCGAACCCGAAATACAAGGCCAACAAGATCCTCGAAAAGATGGTCGAGCCGGAGCGGGTCATCATGTTCCGCGTACCCTGGATCGACGACCGGGGCGAATTTCAAATCAACCGCGGATACCGCGTGCAGTTCAACAGCGCCATCGGCCCCTACAAAGGCGGCCTCCGCTTCCACCCCTCGGTAACGCTCGGCGGCCTGAAATTCCTCGGCTTCGAGCAAACCTTCAAAAACTCCCTCACCACCCTCCCCATGGGCGGCGGCAAGGGCGGTTCCGACTTCAACCCGAAAGGTAAATCGGACAACGAGGTGATGCGCTTCTGCCAGAGCTTCATGACGGAACTCTGCAAGCACATCGGCCCGGACACCGACGTCCCCGCCGGCGACATCGGCGTGGGCGGTCGCGAAATCGGCTACCTCTACGGGCAATACAAACGCGTCCGCAACGAATTTACCGGCGTCCTCACCGGCAAACCGCGCGAATTTGGCGGGTCGCGGATCCGTCCCGAAGCCACCGGTTACGGCGCCGTCTACTTCTGCCAGCACATGCTGACCGAGAAAGGCGACACGCTCGCCGGCAAAAACGTGGCACTCTCCGGCTTCGGCAACGTCGCCTGGGGCGCCGCCCAAAAACTCCTCCAGCTGGGCGCCAGGGTCATCGCCATCTCCGGCCCCGACGGCTACGTGCACGACCCCAAAGGCCTCACCCAAGAAGGCGTGGACTACATGCTGGAACTGCGCGCCAGCAACAACGACGTCGTTGAACCGTACGCCGCCAAATTCGGCGCCACGTTCCACGCCGGTCGCCGCCCGTGGGAAGTGAAGTGCGACATCGCCTTCCCCTGCGCCATCCAGAACGAGCTGAACGAGGAAGACGCCAAAACGCTCGTCGCCAACGGCTGCAAGCTGGTTGTCGAAACCTCCAACATGGGATGCACCGCCGGCGCCGCCAAGTACCTGAACGACCACGTCGGGTTCGCCCCCGGCAAAGCCGCCAACGCCGGCGGGGTGGCCGTCTCCGGTCTGGAAATGAGCCAAAACTCCATGCGGTACAGCTGGACTGCCGAAGAAGTGGACGCCAAGCTGGGACAAATCATGAAGGACATCCACGACACCTGCGTCAAGCACGGCAAATCAGGCAACAAAATCGACTACGTCAAAGGCGCCAACATCGGCGGCTTCATCAAGGTAGCCGAGGCCATGTGCGCGCAGGGACACGTCTAACGGGAACCTCGCCAAGGCAGGATCTTGACACACGGGCTGTCCCATCGCGGGCAGCCCTTTTTTTGTACCTTCACCCCGGAAAATCAAACACCCATGTACGTTGACACCCACGCCCACCTCTACACCACGGACTTCGACGCCGACAGGGAACAAACCGTCGCCCGCGCCCTGGACGCCGGCGTCACCCGCGTCGTCCTCCCGGACATCGACGCCTCCACCCGCCAGGCGGAACTCGACCTGGCCGACCGCTACCCCGACATGATGATCCCCCTCCTCGGCATCCACCCCACCTCCATCCGCGAAACGTACAGGCAAGAACTCGCCGCCCTCGAAAAAAGCCTCGCCACCGGTCGCGCCCGCGGCATCGGCGAGTGCGGCATCGACCTCTACCGCGACACCACCTACCACCGCCAACAACGCCTCGCCTTCGAGTGGCAGCTCCGCCTGGCGCGGGAAGCCCGCCTCCCCGTCATCATTCACTCCAGGGAAGCCCTCCGGGAAGTATGCGCCATCCTCGCCCGCCAGCACGACAACCTCGCCGGCATCTTCCACTGCTTCCCCGGCGACGCGGACGACGCCCGGCGCGTCATCGACCTCGGCTTCCTCCTCGGCATCGGCGGCGTGGTCACCTTCAAAAAATCCGCCATGAGCGACGTCATCCGCGCCCTCGGCATCCACCGCGTCGTCCTGGAGACCGACGCCCCCTACCTCGCCCCCGCCCCCCACCGCGGCCGGCGCAACGAAAGCGCCTACATCCCCCTCATCGCCGCCAAAATCGCCGAACTCGCCGCCATCCCCGTGGACGACGTCGCCCGCGTCACCACCGCCAACGCCCTGCAACTATTCACCACCTCAACAACTTAACCCATGGAAACATCCATCCTCATCATCTACACCGGGGGCACCATCGGCATGGTCAACGACCCCGAAACCGGCGTCCTCTGCCCCTTCAACTTCAACCAAATCGCCAGCGAGGTACCCGAACTGCGCGAGTTCGGATTCACCATCGACAACATCGCCCTGCCCGAAATCATCGACTCCTCCGACCTCCGCCCCTCCCTCTGGACAGACCTCTGCCGCCTCCTCGTCGACAACTACGACCGCTACCACGGCTTCGTCATCCTCCACGGCACGGACACCATGGCCTACTCCGCCTCCGCCCTCAGCTTCATGCTGGAACGACTGGGTAAACCCGTCATCTTCACCGGATCGCAACTCCCCATCGGCAAAATACGCACCGACGGGAAGGAAAACCTCATCGCCGCCATCGAAATCGCCGCCGCCCGGCAGGACGGCATCCCCCTCGTCCCCGAAGTCAGCATCCTCTTTGGCGACCGCCTCTTCCGCGGCAACCGCACCACCAAAATCAACGCCGAAAGCTTCGACGCCTTCCAATCCTTCAACCACCCGCCGCTGGCCGAAATCGGCATCCACGTCCACTACAACCGCGACGCCATCCTCCCCGTCCCCTCCTCCCCCCTCCCCCCGTTCGCCTTCACCCGCCTGGACGCCAGCGTGGCCATCCTCAAAATCTTCCCCGGCATCCCCGCCGGCGTCATCGACGCCGTGACCCGCGTCCCCGGCCTGCGCGGCCTGATCCTCGAAACTTACGGCTCCGGCAACGCCCCCACGCGCCCGGAATTTCTCGACAAGATACGTCGGGCGCTGGACGCCGGCATCACCATCTACAACGTCACGCAATGCGCCGGCGGCAGCGTCGAGATGGGCAAGTACGAAACCAGCCGCGAACTCCTCCGCGCCGGCGTCGTCAGCGGTCGCGACATCACCACCGAGGCCGCCATCTGCAAAATGATGCGCGTGCTGGGCGAGTACAGCGACCCCGACGACATCCGTCGCCAGCTCGACGCCAACCTCCGCGGCGAGGTCTCGCTGAATAAATAAGCCTTACCCGCCTTGCATTTCAAAAAAAAGCGTTAGCTTCGCGGCATGAATGGTTCCGTAGTTCAATGGATAGAATGAAGGATTCCGGTTCCTTTGATTGGGGTTCGACTCCCCACGGGACTACCACCAACCGCCGACCCCCGGCGGTTTTCTTTTTGCCCTGCCGCCACGCGCGGACGCCCGCCGACACGCGTGAAGCGCGAAACGGGGCACGATGGATGAAACTTCTGACACGATAGATAAACTTTCTCAACCCATGTTTGAAGTTTCTCACACCATGTTTGAAGTTTCTTCCACGATGTATAAAAGTTCCCCCATGATGTATAAAAACTCCCCCATGATGTATAAAAGTTCCCCCGCGATGTATAAAAGTTTCCCCGCGATGTATAAAAGTTCCCCCGCGATGTATAAAACCTCCCCCACGATGTATAACTCTTATCCATCGTGGTAGAAATTAAAAACAACGTGTTTTTTGCCCCGATTCACCATGTCTACCTGCCGCTTTATAATAAAATCGGCGCTTTGGACGGAGAGGGGAGACGGTGAACCTGGTAACGTCACGCGGGGGAGGTAAACAAAAAACATCCCCTTTTATTTGATAGATCGTGCAATAAATGATATGTTTGCACCGCGGGACGCCGATAGCCCGGCAACGCGGGAACACCCGCGGGACGCCCGGCAACAAAACCGGGAAGCGAAACAAAAAGAAAACACTATAAACTTAGACGACATGAAAATAGAAATTTTTGAAGGAACAGACAAACGGCTGTACGAACAACTCGTCCCGCTCGTGATGAACCCCGCGGTACTCAGGCAAAACAACAACGTGGCGTTCAAAACATCGGAAAAACACACCTGGATACTCGCCATCGACGGCGAAGAATGTATCGGCTTCCTCCCCGTCCAGCGCAAAAAATCGTGCGCCGAGGTAAACAACTACTACATCCGCGGCCGCGCCAAAAAAGTCTTCGCCGAACTCCTCGCCCGCGCGGAAAGCTGGGCTAAAAGCATGGACTACACCACCATCGTAGTCATCACGCAAATCGAAGACCGCGGCGTCCTCGGCAGGAGAAAATACACGGCAAGCAAAGAATACGTCAAATACATCAAGTTCGCTAAAGAACTATGAACGTCTACGAGGCTGCCCGTCAGAGGTTGAGTATCGTCTTCCGCGACTTCGACCACGTGTACGTCTCGTTTTCGGGGGGGAAGGACAGTGGCGCCCTGCTCAACCTCTGCGTGGACTACCTCCGCGCGCACCAGCCGGGACGGAAGCTCGGCGTCTTTCACATCGACTACGAGGCGCAATACGCCATGACCACCGAATACGTGGATAAAGTGCTGGAGGAGAACCCCGATATCTTCGAGGTCTACCGCGTCTGCGTCCCCTTCAAAGTCACCACCTGCACCTCCATGTACCAGGACTACTGGCGCCCCTGGGAAGAAGCGAAAAGCGACATCTGGGTGCGGAAAATGCCCGAAAAATGCCTCGGCGCCAAAGACTTCCCCTTCTTCCACGAGGACATGTGGGACTATGACTTTCAAAACGAATTCGCCGTCTGGCTGCACGAAAAAAAGAGAGCCAAGCGCACCTGTTGCCTCGTGGGAATCAGGACGCAAGAAAGCCTCCTCCGCTGGCGCGCCATACACTCCAGCCGCCACTACCACACCTTCGGCGGCCTCAAGTGGACGAGCCAGGTGGGCGAAAACGTCTTCGCCGCCTACCCGATCCACGACTGGCTGACAACCGACGTGTGGACGGCAAACGCCAAGTTCGGCTGGAGATACAACCACCTGTACGACTTGTTTTACCAGGCCGGCGTCCCCTTCGGGTCGATGCGCGTGGCCAGCCCCTTCATCTCCTCCGCGCAGGACAGCCTGAAACTCTACAAGGTTATCGAACCCAACACCTGGGGGCGCCTCGTCTCCCGCGTCAACGGCGTCAACTTCGCGGGACTATACGGCGGAACCACCGCCATGGGCTGGAAATCAATACGCCTGCCGCAGGGACACACGTGGGAGAGCTACATGTACTTCCTCCTGTCAACGCTCCCGGAGGAGACGCGGCAAGGTTACCTGATGAAACTCAAGACATCCATCAAATTCTGGAGGGAAAAGGGCGGCGTCCTCTCGGACGAAACCATCCGCGACCTGCGCGCGGCCGGCGTGAACATCGAGGTCAGCGAGATGACGAATTACAACACGCCCAAAAAACCCGTGCGAATGGAGTACATCGATGACGTGGATATCGATGAATTTCAATACATCCCCACCTACAAACGCATGTGCATCTGCATCATGAAAAACGACCACGTCTGCAAGTACATGGGCTTCGCGCTGACGAAAAGGGAGACCGAGCGCAAACGAGTGGTCATGGCGAAGTACCACAATCTTTAACGAAGCGGGAAAAACTCGCCCGGAATTGCCCCGACCGGGGCATCTCTTTAAACGGGTGCTTCTTTCGCTTGATGCCGCGTGTCTCTCCCGATTTAACGACCATCTTTAACTCATTCGCCCCCGCCCCTGGCGTCTTCCCCGATTTTTCTACCTTCGCGTATCATCAACAACCACGAACATGGACATAAACTTTTCAGAAATCGTCTCGACGGTAAGCGGCTGGATCTGGGGCGCCCCCGTCATCATCTTCATGATGGCCACGGGGCTTTACTTCTCGTTCCGCACCCGCTTTTTACAAGCGCGATACCTGCCGGAGATGTGGCGGATGTTGTTCCAGGGGCGATCGTCGGCATCGGGAATATCCTCCTTCCAGTCCTTCGCCCTGGCGCTGTCGGGGCGCGTTGGCACGGGCAACATCGCGGGCGTGGCCACGGCCATCGCGTTGGGAGGGCCGGGGGCGGTTTTCTGGATGTGGGTCATCGCCTTCGTGGGCGCCGGGACGGCCTACGCGGAGGCCTCGCTGGGGCAGATCTACAAGGAAAAAATCGACGGCCACTACCGCGGAGGCCCCGCCTACTACATCTCGCGGGGGCTGGGGAGCCGGCGGTTTGCCGTGGCGTTTGCCGTGGTGACCATCGCCTCGCTGGGCGTGCTGCTGCCGGGGGTGCAGTCCAACGCCATTTGCGACGCGTTCCACAACTCCTTCGGCGCGGACGAGCGGCTGACGGCGGCGCTGGTGGCGGCTTTGCTGGCGGCGGTTATCTTCGGGGGTGTCAAGCGATTGGCGCGGGTTTCGGGTTACGTGACGCCGTTCATGGCCGTGGGCTACGTGGCCGTGGCGGCGGTGATCCTGGTGATCAACCGGGCGGAGTTGCCGGGGATGTTCGCCCTGATCTTCCGGAGCGCTTTCGGGATGGAGCCGGCGCTGGGGGGGATGCTGGGGGCGGCTATCAGCATGGGTGTCAAGCGGGGAGTATTCTCCAACGAGGCGGGACAGGGCACGGCGCCACACGCGGCGGCGGCTTGCGAGGTGCCGCACCCGGCCAAGCAGGGGTTGGTGCAAGCCTTTTCGGTGTACGTGGACACGCTGCTGGTGTGCTCCGCGACGGCGCTGATGATCCTCTCGACGGGCATGTACAGCGTGCGCGACGCGGCGGGGGAGGTGATTTTCCGCGGCGGCGGTCTCCCCGAAGAGGTTACCTCCTACGGCCCCGTCTACACGCAGTTGGCGGTGGACGCCTCGTTGCCCGGCATCGGGTCGGCGTTCGTGGCCGTGGCGTTATTTTTCTTCGCCTTCACTACCATCATGAGTTACTATTTTCAGGCGGAGAGCAACGTTTATTTCCTCGTTCGGCACCGCGGCAGGGCGACGCGGGCCATCAATATCCTGAGGGTGGCCGTGCTGGTGGTCACCTACTTCGCCGCCATCAACGCGATGACGCTGGCGTGGGACATGGCCGATATCGGCGTGGGGTTGATGGCGTGGTTCAACCTGGTTGCCCTGGTGCTGTTGCGGAAGACGGTGTGTACGACGTTTGCCGATTTCGAGGCGCAGCTGGCGGCGGGCGTCAAAGAGCCTACCTTCCACCCCGGTCGGCTGGGCATCCGCGACGCCGACGAGTGGGAGTGACGTCAGCCGACGATCCCGCCCCCCGCGCGGATGAACTCGATGAGGCGGCGATAGACGGGATCGCTGGTCAGCACCTCCGGGTTGCCCGTGATCACGAGTTGCTTGCGGGCGCGGGTGATGGCCACGTTTAGTTTCCTGTCCACCAGCGCCCCGTCGTCGTCCACGTGGTTGGCGAGGAGGGCGAGTTGCCCGGCATCATCCACGCAGCACGAGTAAAGAATCACGTCGCGCTGGCTCCCCTGGTACCGCTCCACCGTGTCCACCGTGATAGCCTCCAGACCGGGCACGCCGAGGAGGGCTATCTCCTGCCGGATGAGGGCTATCTGGCTCCTGTACGGGGTGATCACGCCGATGCTCAACTCCCCATCGGCGGCCTCGCCGGGGACGATGGTCAGCGCGTTTTTCCGGCACAGCGACACGTAGGCCTCCAGCAGCGCCGCCACCGTCCTGGCCTCCCCCGCGTGTTGCTTGGCGAAGCCGCCACCCTCGCCCCGCGAGGGGATAAATATCACGCGATGACCGGCCAGCAGTCGCTCCAGCGGGCGCCCCGGATCGTGGTCGCGGAACCCCGGCAGCGTCCCCTCCCGCTGGTGCGGCACGGGCACGGGGTGCAGGCGGTTGCCGTAAAAGACTTCGGCGGGGAACCGACTGATATCCGGGTGCATACGCCCCTGCCGGGTGAGGGTGACGACCTCCGCGCGGTGCGACCGGTAGAGCCGCTCGAAAAGAGAATCGCGGCGATTCAGTAGCCCGATCGCCCGCAACGCCGGGGAGACGACGGCGGACTCCGCGGGCGATTGCACGACGACGGCCGGCAACTGTTTATGGTCGCCAATCAGCACGAATTTGTCGATGGCATTTCCCCCCTCGGCGTCCCGCGCGGCGAGGATGCCGATGGCGTGCGGCTCCAGGATTTGCGATGCCTCGTCGATGATGGCGACGTGGAACCGCTTGAGTTTAAATAGCTCCACGCGTCCCATCATGGCCGTGGTGGTGGCCACGAAGACGCGGCAGGCGGTGATCGCCTCCTTCACCTCCGCGCGGTTGTTGCACCCTTCCAGCAGGGTATCCAGCAGTCGCCCGCGGTGCTTCGCGGCACAGGAGAGCGCCGGGCCGAGGCGGACGTAGGACGGCGCCCCGGGCAGGCGGTCGAGGGCGTCGCAAATCTCGTCGACGGCGCGGTTGGTGAACGACAGCAGCAGCACGTGGCTCCCCCCCGCCAGGAACTCCGCCACCATCGCCCGCAGCGCCACCGACGTCTTGCCCGTCCCCGGCGGCCCCACCAGCAGCGAGAAGTCCAGCGCTTGCTTGGCCGCGAGGACGGCAGAGGCAATCACCTCGTCGTCAACGGGGAGGGAGAGGCGACGCGACCGATCGTGCCGCGCCGGTCGGCGGCACAGGAGCAAGTCGCGGCGGTCGCTCGTCGCCTGCAAAAAGGCGTACAGACCCCGGTACATGGCGTGGAACGAGGCGGGAAGCAGGTCGTGCTCCACGGCGTAGGCGCTTGCCGGCGAGAAAACCGACGCGTTGCGCCGGGCGTACCTGAAGCGAATAATCAGCTCGGCGGGCGAGAGATACTGGATCGTCCCCTTGAATACCTGTTTGTTGGCGGGGCTGTCAGCGTCGGCGTTCTTCTCGTAAAGCATCACCAGGTCGCCCTCCCTGAAATCGGGCAGGTTGCCGGCGGCGACGGGCGGGCGGGAGAGGTGCACGCGCGGCTCGCCGTCGTCCGAGGAGCAGTCCAGCGTCAGCCGCAGGCCGGCGAGGAGGTCGCCCCGCTCCCGTTTGTCGGCGGTGGTGGGGCGATCGTCGGCGGTGCGCGAGAGGAAATGTTCCCTCGCGACGAAGCTGTAAAAGGCGAAGAAATAGTCCCTGTCCAGCTCCTCCACCGCGGCAAAGGGGTGGTGAAACGCCTCGAGATGAGGGACAATGTACCGATCGGTGAACCGATTGTTGGCCCCCGGGGCGATCATCTTTTCCGGCGTCATGTCGGCGAAAAGCGCGCGGGCGGCCTCCCCCGACCCGTCAACGGCCACCCCTCGCTCCGTGGCGACGATGAGGTTGCGGGCGTTGATCATCTCGCGGATGACGGCCATGCTCGGCCGCGGCGCGCGCAGGGAGGCGCCGGGACGGGCGTACTTGGAGTAGAGGATGTAGGTGGTCAGCGCGTCGAACTCGATCCCCAGCACGTGGCGGATAATGACCTGGTAAATAAATGCCTGCGCCGAGTGGTTGAGGCCGATGCGCGTGAAATCGTCCTCCGGGAATGGCGCTTTTCCCGATTTTAACTCCACCACCACGGGGCGGTCGCCGAGTTGCAGGAAGTCCAGCCGCCCCTGCACGCCCAGCTGGCTGCAGACGAAACTCGGCTCGATCAGGCCGCCGGAGCGGTGGATGCCGCGCGCGGGAAATTCCTCGCCGACAACCCGTCGGAGGTTGTCGAACTGCTGCCGGGCCTCGCGGAAGAAGGCGGCGTCTATCTGCTCGCAGGTGGAAAAGTCGAAGGGCATGCTCCTGAATGCCTCCCGGATAAGGGCGTCGTACCGGGCGGGTTCCCCTCGCGTTTCGTTGATGATGGCGTCGAAAAAGAGGTTGGCCACGTGTCCCATCAGCAGCGGGGCGGTGCTTTCGCGCGCTCGCACGCGCCCCTGGAAGTAGTGGAGATGGCTGGTGCCGTACTCTTTGCGACACTCGGCCAGTGAGCTGATGTCCAGCAGGTAGTCCGGCTCCAGGACGATCAATCCCGGCAGCAACTCGCCCTCTTTTTCGGTCTCGATTTCCAGGAGGTGCAGCCGGCATCCCGGCCACAGGGCAGCCACGGTGTCGTTGAATTCGGCGTTGACGCCGGCGACGCCGTGGCGGAAGGTGACGGGGGTGCCGTTGTCGTCCCGGCAGCGGGCGCGGCTGTCGTCCAGGCTCTCCAGCGTCACGCGCAGCGGTGGCGGGAGGGGGGAGGCGACGCCGCTGGTTTTGAGGGGATTGTTTTTATCTTCGGCTGGATTGTTTTTATCCCCGGCGGAATTGTTTTTATCCTTAGCGGGATGGTTTTTATCCCCGGCGGGATGGTTTTTATCCTTAGCGGGATGGTTTTTATCCTTAGCGGAATGTTTGTCGCCGGGTTGGTTTGATTCGATATCGCTCATCGCGTTGCCTCGTCGGTTTCGTCGCCCGCTGCCTCCTCCTGGAGGCATTTGATGATATCGGTCAGCTCGTCGATGTGCTTGAACTTGTCGAGGTGCACCTGTTTCTTCGTCCGTTCCAGCTCGTTAGCGATGTCGAGGACAAGCTGCAGCGGCTCCTGCTCGATGCCGACGAGGTCGGTGTCGAACTCCACGCCTGCAAGCATTTCGTCGTCGGACATCCACACGCACCAATCCTCGATGAGCTTGCCGAGGGGAATTTCCGCCGGCCGGTACCCCGCCCACTCGCCGATGGCGCAGGCTGCCGCCTCCCGGCGCCCCGACCAGAAGCAAAAGAGGGCAAATGCCTCGCCATCCTCGTTCTCGTACTCGTTTGAGTCCGTGGTGACTGATCCCTCGTCGTTCTCCAGCGTCCACGCGGCTCCCGACAGGCAGATTTGTTGGATAAATCTCTCGTATCGATCTTTGTTTTGTTCCATTTTTCGTTGTTTTCGGGTGATTTCCGGTGGCGATCGCGTGTCCGACACGTTTTCTCACCCGGATTGCTCGCGAATATACTCATTTCCGGCGCCAATTCCCGTGAGACGGTGGAGTGCACGAGTGATGGCTTGCCGGTATGGTGTCTTCCCGGATTTTTTCGTACACGAACGGGTTTTATTCGTACACGAATAATTTTTATTCTTACACAAATTGATTTTATTCGTGTACGAAAAAAAATATTTCTTATACGTAGAAGTCTTTTTTGTATAAGAAAAAGTTCATTTTGTGTAAGTAGAAGAATTTTTATTATACGTAGAAGTTTTTTTCGTATAAGAAAAAGTTCATTTCGTGTAAGTAGAAGAATTTTTCTTATACGTAGAAGAATCTTTCTTATACGTAAAAGTTTTTTTCGTATAAGAAAAAGTTCATTTCATGTAAGTAGAAGAATTTTTCTTGTACGTAGAAGTTCTTTTCATATAAGAAAAAATTCATTTCGTATAAGAAAAAAAATTATTTCGTGTACGAATAATTTTTTTTCGTACACGAACGGTAAGCGTATCGCACGAAACGATGGGCGTATCGCATGAAACGGGGAGTTTATCACGCGAAACGATGAGCGTATCGTGCGAAACAGTGGGCGTATCGTGCGAAAAGGTAAGCGTATCACGCGGAACGGGGAACGTATCACGTGAAACGGAGAGTGTATCGCGTGAAACGGAGAACGTATCACGTGAAATGGGGAGCGTATCACGTGAAACGGTGGGTGTATCGCGTGAAACGATGGGTGTATCGCGTGAAACGGGGAACGCATCACGTGAAACGGGGAGCGCATCACGCGAAACGGGGAGCGCATCACGCGAAACGGGGAGCGCATCACGCGGAACGGGGAACGTATCACGTGAAACGGAGAGTGTGTCGCGTGAAACGGAGAACGTATCACGTGAAACGGTTGGTGTATCGCGTGAAACGGTTGGTGTATCGCGCGAAACGGTAAGCGCATCACGTGAAACGGGGAGCGCATCACGTGAAACGGGGAGCGCATCACGTGAAACGGGGAGCGCATCACGCGGAACGGGGAGCACATCACGTGAAACGGGGAGCGCATCGCGTGAAACGGGGAGCGCATCACGTGAAACGGGGAGCGCATCACGCGAAACGGGGAGCGCATCACGCGAAACGGGGA
>JAIRXZ010000205.1 GCA_031267995.1 Odoribacteraceae bacterium
GGCGTGGTGGTCATCACGACACGCACCCCGGAGCCTGGACACCTGCGGTTGACATACAAAGGAAGTTTGAACATAGAGGCGCCGGATTTAAGGTCATATAACCTGATGAACGCACGAGAAAAGCTGGCTTACGAGAAGGCCGCCGGACTGTACGAGTTCGCGCGGGCAGACAATGAGCAGGGTTTGATCGAACTATACGACTCCCGTCTGAGAGAGGCGGAACGCGGAGTGAACACCTACTGGCTGAAGTACCCCGTGCGCACGGGAGTCGGCAACCGGCACAGTTTGCGCGTGGAAGGTGGCGCTGAAGACATTTTGTACTCGGCAAATATTGGCTACGATAACGTGGAGGGAGCCATGAAAGGCTCGTCCCGGAACACGTTCAACGGGGATCTCCTTTTGTCTTACAGGTCTGGAAACGTGACCTTCAAGAATGACTTGCTTATCTCGTTTAATAAATCCGCGAACTCTCCCTATGGCGATTTCAACGAATTTGCAAAGGTGAACGCGTATTGGAAACCATATAATGATGAGGGAAATCTGCAAAAGTTTCTCGAAAGTAATTCATATTATCCGAATTTGCCATTGGCGGGCATGTACAGCACGATCGAAAATCCGTTGTGGAACGCGTTATTGCCCAACAGAGACGACTCTCGTTACACGCAGATACAAAACAATTTTGAAATCATGTGGGACGTGATTCCCCAGGAATTGACCCTCCGCGGTCGTTTCGGCTACACGAGAACGACAGAGCGGGCGGACGAATACATCCCGTCGGAGCATACCAAATTCAGTGATTACATCGGGGAGGACTTCGGGCGAAAAGGTCAATACACTTACGAAACAGGAGAGGGCGTCAGCTATGAAAGTTCATTTTCGCTGAATTTCAATAAAGTGTTGAACAACGTACACCAGATTTACGCCGGGTTACAGTACAGTTTCTCCGAGGAGAAATCGGAGGAGTACAGTATCACCGCCGAAGGTATCTCGAACATTCACATGGATTTCCTGGGCATGGCCACCTTGTACGAGAAGGGCGGACGCCCCTACGGGACAGAGGAGATATCTCGCCGTCTGGGAGGTACCGCAAACGTGAACTACACGTATGACCGCCGCTATTTCCTTGACCTGTCGGGAAACGTGGAGGGTTCTTCCAAGTTTGGGAACAAAAACCGCACGGCTCCATTCGGTTCCGTTGGCGTTGGCTGGAACATACACCACGAGTCCTTCTTGTCCGCGAAACGGGAGATCAACGAAGCGCGCTTGCGTCTCTCTTACGGCAGTTCCGGGTCACAAAATTTCAATCCCTACCAGGCGATGAGTTCGTTCAGGGATTATGGGAATTTCAGCTACAATGGTTGGTACGGGATGTATCTGTTGGGTATGGGAAACGACGACCTGGGATGGCAAACGACGTACACCACGAACTTCGGCGTCGATCTTTCTCTGTTTGACAGGCGGGTTTCGCTGACGGCAGACGTCTATCGCAAGAAGACAAAGGAGATGCTCTCGGACATAACGCTCCCTTCCTCCGCGGGCTTCGACACCTTTAAGGCAAACGTCGGGGAACTCACTACCAATGGTGTCGAGTTAAATCTTCGCGGATACCTTATCCGGAACGAGGAGAATGGATGGAGATGGTCAGCCGGGGCGACGCTGGTGCACGATAAAAACAAAATCACCAAGATTTCAAATTCCCTTGAGTTTCTGAATCAAACCTTGTTGGAACAAGACCAGAGCAATCCGAGCTTCCTGTTCAAAGAAGGCCAGTCCATCAACACGATCTTCGCCGTCAAATCGCTGGGAATCGATCCGAGCAACGGGCAGGAGATCTTCCAAAAGCTGGATGGATCGCTGACGTATACCTGGGATCCAAAAGACAAAATTCCTTGTGGAGTCAAAGACCCGAAATTCTTCGGCAACCTGAACACCACGTTGGCTTACAAGAATCTTTCGCTCACGGCGGTTTTCAGCTATCGTTATGGTGGTTACTACTTCAACGAGACTCTCGCCAACAGGGTAGAGAACATATATCCCTACAACAACGCGGACAAGCGGGCTTACTATGACCGCTGGAAAACGCCGGGAGAATCCGCACTATATAAAGGTGTGCGCGATTTTTCGCAAACGAAAGCTTCCTCGCGTTTCGTGATGAAGGAGAACACCCTGCACTGCAGCAGCATCTCCATGCAATACGAGCTACAATCCGATTGGCTGGAAAACAACATGTCCATCTCCTACCTGAGCGTGAGCGGATACCTGGAGGACGTCTTCAGGATCTCGACGCTGAAACAGGAGCGTGGGTTGGTTTACCCGTATTCGAGGAAATTCTCCATGTCATTAACGGCACGTTTCTGACGGATAAATGAAAACAATTAAAATAACATGTTATGAGAAGATATAAGTTACTGTTGTGCGTGTTATCGTTCTCCCTGTTCGGCTGTAGCGACTGGCTGGATGTCTCGCCCCGCCAGGAGATGAAGCAGGAGGAACTGTACAAAACAGAGGAGGGTTTCAAGAACTCCCTCATAGGCGTCTACATCCAGGTGGCGGGAGAGAGACTGTACGGGAGGGATGTCAGTTTTTACTTCACGGACTACCTTGCCCAATTGTGGGTGCCCGCCGCGAGCACTGTCAATGCCAGCCTTATCGCCGATTATAAGATTCCCAACTGGATGTTCGCGGACAAAGACGTGGAACCGGTGATCGAGCGGATATGGAAATCCTACTACACGGCCATTGTCCAGCTGAACGACATCCTGGGCAGTATCGACGCCGCCCAGTCCATCTTTTCCAACCACAACTACGAATTGATCAAGGGTGAAGCGTTGGGATTGCGGGCATTCTTACACCTGGACTTGCTGCGGCTATTCGGCCCGATTCCAGGAGATGACGCCGCGGGTAAACCGGCAATCCCCTACGCGGAGGAGAAAACAAAAGACCCGAACCAATTGTTGACGCTGCCTTACGAGAGCGTGATCGCCAAAATCATCCGAGACCTAAACGCCGCGGAGACACTGCTGGCGTCCGTGGATCCCCTGATCACGTCGGACAACCAGCACTTGAATGCCCCGGAGAGGGTGTGGACAAACTGGACACCCCCGGCCGATTTGTGGCAGACCTCCCGCCAGCAACGCTTTAATTATTACGCCGTACTGGGTGCCAAAGCCCGCTATTATCACTGGATCGGGGACAAAACAAACGCCGTTGCCTATGCAAAACAAGTGATCGACGCGGGAAAATTCAGGCTGGCCGCGGGAACCGATTACACGTCAACCACGGCCGAATACGGTAAAAACCTCGTGATGCTGAGCGAGCACCTGTTCGGCGTGCACAACTCGAATCACCAAAACGTGATTCAAGCGTACTTCAAGACGGGTAAACCCAGGCTGACGGCTACCGTCGCGAACATCAACAATTATGTCTACGAGAACAACACCAGCGAGCAGAGAAACATCCCGAACAGGTATTGGATCGCGCGCACTTACGAAGGGAGCACCGCGTATAACTTCATGAAATACGGGGGAAACACGGACTTCTCCGAAATCAACAAAATCCCCGTCCTGCGCCTGAGCGAGATGTACTTCATCGTGGTAGAAGACTCCCCGCTGGGAGATTTTTCCACCTACTACGACGAGTACGTTGACGCGCGGGTACTGCCGGTCGCTTACAAGAGCGAGTTGACAACCGAAGCGCTCGTGTTGACTCGCCTGGCAAAAGAGTACCGGAAGGAGTTTTACGGCGAAGGACAAACGTTCTTCTTCTACAAAAAACACCGTTACACCACCATCCCGCGGGCAACGGCTTCCGGGAGTTTCACGATCCCGGCCGCCTACCAGAATTTTGAAATCCCGCGTCCCAAGAGCCAGACGGTATTCGAGTAAACGATGGATAAACCATGTAATAATTTAAAACTATGAAAAAGAGATTCGCCTATATTTTTATGCTTGTCGCGTTACTGTCCGCCTGCCAGGAATTGGAGGTTGACAAGTACGAGAACGACCCGCGCCTCTACTTCTACCGCGCCCCGTTCGCCCCGGAGCAGCGCGACAGCATCTCCCACTCCTTCTTTCTCCAGGAGGCGGCCATCGTGCGGGACACGGTTTTAGTTGAAGTCCGCACCATGGGCTTCCCCTCGTCGGAACCGAGAGCGTTCAAGATCAAACAAATCAACGCCGACGCGCCCAACGCCGCGCAAGCCGGCGTGCACTACATCTCGTTTGACACCGAGGAAATACAAGGACTCATGCAGGTGCTTCCGGGGCAGGTCAGCACGTTCGTGCCGGTCGTGTTATTACGCGATCCCTCGCTGAAACAAACAGAGATGCGCCTGGAAATCACGATCGCTGAAAACGAATATTTTAAACCGGGAATACAAGACAACGCCAAGTTCACGGTAACGGTCTCCGACTTCGCGGTAATGCCGGCCTCGTGGGCAAGGTGGCAAATATCCTTTGGTGCATGGGGGGCGCAAAAAATGTTCTTTGTAAGCAACTACCTGGGCGTCGATCTCGCCGCCCCCGTGTCGGACGACTACGACCTGTACCTCTACTACCAGGGAATGGCAAAAGATGCCCTGAGTCGCTATAACAGCGAACACCCCGGCAACCCGCTGGAGGAAGCAGATGGCACCCCGGTTACCTTTTAATTTAAAATACACAACATGAAAAACAAAAACAAAAACATATTACGCCTCATCGCCCTCGCCTGCATCTCATGCATGTACGCGTGTGTCAATGACAAGGGAAACTATGACTATATCCCCAAGGAAGGTTTGTTCCCCGTGGAGATAACGGGGCTGAAAGACTCCTCTTTTCTGCTGCGAACAACCGTCGAGCTGCACCCGACAATCAAGGGACTGGACGAAGACTTGAGCAAATACGACTTCCTGTGGTACACCTACCCGGAGGGAGTCAGCGGCTACGCCCCTCAACGCGACACGATAGGCCACTCCCCCGACCTCTCTTTTGTCATCACCTACCCGCCGGGAGAAACGCGGGTATTGATATTTGAAATCAAGGAAAAACGCACCGGGGTAATGGCCAATCAAAAGGTACGAATCACCACCTCCTCCATTTTCTCGCGAGGATGGTTCGTCGTGAACGACCTGAGCGACCAGACGGATGTCGATTTCATCACCCCCTCCGGGGAGGTAAGCGAGGACGTAATCTCCCAGGCCAACGGGCAGAAATTGGAGGGAAAGGGAGTGAAAATCTTGCTACATTCATCTTACTATCACGACAAGCTCATGCCGGACGGGAAACTCACGCGGTTGTCAAACCAAGTCGTTTTTCACGTCTTGAGCGATCGAGACATGAAGACAGTGAACGCTTCATCCATGGAGGTTTACAAGAATTGGGAAGACGAATTTTTCACTCCCCCAGCGGTCAGGAAACCGCAAGATGTCTTCGCGGGTGCTTTTGGTGGCGCCTTCTTGATCAACGACGGGAAATTACATGCCATCATGGGAATGATGAGCGGCCCCGGGAAATTCGGCTACGCCAAATTGGGAGACCCCGACCTGTACCCGTGTATCGTTATCGATGACTATGCCTGGGATGCCGTTGTATTCGGCCGCACCACCAGCAGTTTCCTATCGGGAGGCAGCGGAGCCGAGCTGGCCAACGTGGTGTCGGGATCGGGGATACAGGCCGTGAACATGGATTACGACATGCTCTGGATGCAGCTCAGGAGTTCCTCCTATCTTGCCCTGGCCTGGGCAATCATGCAATCCAAGTCCTTGCCCACTGAATACTACTTGGTGGACATTGACGCGTACGGAACCTACAACCCCATCGTGGAATTCCACTTGCTGAACCCGGCAGCGCGTGTCTTGGCCGCGGATGTCTACGGCATTCACCAGGAGCACACCGCGGCGTTCTACTTCGCGAAGGGCAACCTGCTCTCCTACTTCCAAAAAGGGGACAGCTTGGGGGATGACGAGGTGGACTTGTACACCTTTCCCGCCGGGGAGACGATCTCCTACGTGGGCAAAAACTCCACCACTACAAACCTGGAAGTGTTGACAAACAGCGGAAACACGTGGAAGTTGTACATCTTCTCCCTTGCCGGTAACGGGCAGTACGCTTACCTTGCCGACAACACCCCGCTTGCCGTCTACTCCGGCAACGGCAACGCTCGTTTCGTGCTCTACCGGTAGCGGGTAGCGAGCGCGACCCGAACGTGAAGGGTGCCCGGCTTCAACCGGGCGCCCTTTCCTTGTTTACCGGGGACAAACGGGAGCAAAAGCGATGAAAAAACATCCAACGGGGAGCGGAAACGGGTCAAAAACGCTTCTACTTCTCGCGAGATGAAAAAAATCTCTCGAGAGATGAAAACGATCTCTCGAGAGATGAAAATTATCTCTCGAGAGATGAAAACGATCTCTCGAGAGATGAAAACCATCTCTCGAGAGATGAAAATTATCTCTCGAGAGATGAAAACCATCTCTCGAGAGATAGAAACCATCTCTCGCGAGATAGAAACCACCCCGCGGGAAATCGACCGCTAAACGCGTGATGAACCCCGTCCCGGGCGGGAAAAAACCGGCCGCGCCCCCCGCGCGACATCAATAAAACACCGCGTCGTGAAACAGGATCGAGATCATGGCCAGATCATCCGCCTCGTTTGCCTCCCCGGAATAACACTTCAAATCGGCGAGCACCGCCTGCACGGCCTCCTCCGGGGCATCGTTCTCCAGCCCTTGCACCAGGTCGAGGAGACGCTCCTTGCCGTAAAACCGCCCGCGCGCGTCCTGCGCCTCGGTGACGCCGTCGGTATAGACGAGGATCAAATCGCCCTTCTCCAGCTGCAGGTGATCCTCCATGTAAGCGTTATCCGTCACGCCAATCGGCATATCCAGAGGCTCCTTGAGGAAAATCGTCTTTCGTCTCTCCCCCCGCCTGATAATCGGGAAGGGGTGCCCGGCGTTGGTATAATTCAGGATCCCCGAATCGAGGTCGAGGATCCCGATAAACATCGTGATAAACATCTCCTCGCCGGCATTGCGGCACATATAAGCGTTCAGCGTGTTGCAAATCTCGGCGGTAGAATGTTTGGTCGACGCCACGTAATTAAAAAGCGTCGAGATCGACGCCATGTACAGCGCCGCCGGGATGCCGTTGCCCTGCACGTCGCCGACCAGCAGGTAAAGATTATTCTTCTTCACGAAATAACTATACATGTCGCCCCCCACGGCCTTGGACTGCGACAGGGACGCGTGCAGCGAAAATCGCCTGTCATGCAACATATTTTGCACGGGCAGGAATCGCTCCTGTATCCGTTGCGCCACGCGGATCTCGCTCTCGATCTTCTCCTTCGCGATCGTCGCGCTCCTCAGGTTCTCCATCGAGTCGACGATCTTCTGCTGCATGTACGTGAACGAATCGCGCAGCTCGTGCAACTCGTCGTCATCGTCATTCACCAGTCGTTTCGCGTGAAAAGGATCATCCGCGATAGCCCGCGTGATCGCCGAAAGCTGCTGGAGCGGCACGAACACGCGCCGGATGACGCCGCCAATCGCCCAGAAAAGCATCGCCAAACTGCAGGCACACGCGACCAGGAGAATATCCTCGATCGTCGCCGTCAGCCGCAGCACCTCCTCCGGCTGGGGCGGGGCGACGCGACGGTACGCGTGGATAATCACGAACAACAGCAGCAAAACAAACGAGCAAGCCAGCAGGACGCCCAGCGTCAACCGCGTGGCATTAAAAGAATTTTTATCACGTTTCATCGGGCAAGGGAGTGTTAGTAAGTTTTAAAAGAGTAATCTCCGGGGGCAGGCCGAATCGCCCGGGCAGACCCAGGTAGCCCACCCCGCGCGAAACGTACAGCTGACGGCCGTCGCGAGCGTACAGGCCGTTATATTCGGGAAAAAAATACTTGGCGGGCGACCATCTCCACCCCCCCACGCGCGCCCCCGCCTGCATCGCGTGCGTGTGACCGGAGAGGGTCAGCGCCACCGGGTGCCGCGCGATCTCGTCGCCCCAGTACACCGGGTCGTGCGAGAGGAGGATCACCACGTGCCCCGCCGTCCCCTCCAGCGCCCGCGCCACGTCGCCATGCGAGGGCAGCGGCGGCCGGCGCCAATTCTCCACGCCACATATAAACAAGGTGTCCCCGTCGACAACCAGCGGCCGCCCCTCGTTATTCAGCGCCTCGAAACCGCAAGCCTCCACGTTACGGAAAAAATCGCGCAGGTTCGCCTCCTTCGCCGCCGCGGAAGGCCACCGCGTGTAATCGCCATAATCGTGATTCCCCGCGACGGCAAACTTCCCGTACCTGGCGCGGATCCCCCGCAGCTCGTCGATCCACGGCAACATCTCCGAGGCAAAATTATTCACCACGTCGCCCGTCATCACCACCACGTCCGCCTCCAGCCCGTTCACCCGCTCCACCATCCGGCGGACGCCGGGATAACCGCGCCCGTGGCTCCCCAGGTGCAAATCGGAAATCTGCACCACGCGCAAACCCTCGAACGCCGCGGGCAAGCCGGCAATCACCACCCGCGTCTCCTCCACCCGGTAGCGATAACGCCCCAGCGTCGCCCCGTCGAGAATAAACAAAAACGACACCGCGCCCGCCACCACCGCCGGCCAGCGTCGACGCGTCACCGGGCGGGAAGCGAAAAACACCAGCAGGAAAACGCACCGCGGCACGTAGCACAGCAACAGCAACAACACCCCGCCCATCACCCACGGGTAGGCGCCGCCGCCCGTCAGCCGGGGCAACGCCACGTGATAACACGCCAGCCCCGCGGCAAACAAGCAAGGAAGCACCCGACAAACGACACGCGCCCAACGCCGCCGCGGACGCGTCACGCGGTAAAACGCCGCGTCCACCAGCAAGATAAACAGCAGCCCGACAAGCAATATAACCACCCCCGTCCTCATCCCCGGAAAGATAAACGACCGAAACACTCCGGCCTGTGAAAATCGGGACGCGCCGCCACCACCGGGTTCCAGGACAGGAAATGAGGCTCCGCCAGCAAATCCCCGCACTTGTAAAAATTCCCGCGCGAAACCATCCCCGGCGCCGCCGCGAAACGATCCCGGAAAAGTGCCGCGAAAGGAATCTCCAGCAACATCCACCACCGAAACAGCGACACCTCCCCCCGCGAAACCTCCATCCCCCCCCGCCGCCGGATCAGCCGCGACACCGCCGCCGGCGCCGCCTCGCGACCCTCGCGACCCTCACCGAAAGCGAACACCAACGACCCCGCCGCGTTACACTCGAAATTATAATACCCCCCCTCGCCCCCCGGCTGGAAAAAAAACTCCACGCAAGAATCCTCCCACACCCGTCCCCCGTCCGCCCCCTCGGCTGCCCGGAACTGCCCCTCCTCCACCTCGAAAAACACCAGCAATCCCCCCGCGTCATACCCTATCCTGAACCTCGCCAACGGCCGGCACGGGAACGCTTCCCCCCAGCCAGCCTCGCCAATCAACACCGGCGGCGACACCCGGCGCAACGCCTCCAGCGGCCCCTCGCCGCCAGCCGCCGACACCCGGCACACGTCAACATCCTTCATCATCACCCGTAATTACTTCAACAAAAACTCCCCGGAACCAATCCGCGTCCCGTCGCAAAACAAATCGGCGCGATACAACCCCCGCTCCAAACTCCCGTCATTCGGCCAGTAAATCGACACCTCCAGCGCCTCCCCCTCGTACACCACCTCGCGCCGCGCCGAAAACCCCAGCTCCACGTCCTGGAACCGGAACGTCCCCCCCCCCGCGTCCGCCACCAGCCCGCCATCCGGGCGCGTCACCCGCAAAAAAATCACCCGCTGCCCCCGCCTCGCCGTCACGTTCCTCCCCAGCACGAACCCCGCCCGCAACTGCGCGCACTTCCCCACCCGCGTCTCCCGCTCCCGCGTGTTCACCGGCACCAACTCCAGGTGCTCCGCCGCCAGCGCCGACGCCAGCTCCAGCGTCTCCTCCATCCGCGACGTCTTCTCCTCCAAACTCTTGTTCCGCTCCCTCACCCAGCCCATCTGCCGCTTCACCTCGCTATTCTCCGCCCGCAACAACACGTTCGACCGGTTCAGCGAATCAATCTGCACCACGTAACTCCTCATCACCGACTTCAACGTCCCCACCTCCCGCTTGTACCGGTCAATCTCGGCAAACGAATTGGCGCGAAACTTCGTCATCCGCTCCATCAGCCCCGCGATCTTCTCCCGCTCCAGCGCCAAACGCGCGTTCAGCGAATCGTTACTCGACCGCAGCCCGTCATAATTCCCGCTCAAATCCACCAGCTCCTGGCGCAACAACTCCCGCTCCCCCTCCATCACCCGCGTGTTCGCCCTGTTCTCCCGCCGCGCCACGAAAAACAGCACCAGCACCGCGACCAACGCCGCCGACAACACCACCACGCACGCCTTCAGCGCCCGCGTAAGCCCGTCGACACCCTTCTTTTCACTCGAAAAATCATCCATGATAACAGTATTATTAAAAACACCAGCAAAAGTACGCACATAAATAAAGATACGCAACCCCCGCCCCCCCGGCGCCACCGCCAAACTTCCGCGAAAAACACCTACATTCGCGAAAAACAAAAAACCGACAGACATGAAAACAACCACCCTCCTCCTCGCCGCCCTCCTCGCCGCCAGCCCCATCAAGGCGCAACCCGACGCCTCGCCCCTCCTCAAAGCCGACATCACCCGCGTCGCCAACACCGTCGCCGACTGGCAAATCGCCCACCACCCCGCCGTCCGCCACTCCCCCACCGGCTGGGAAAACGCCGCCCTCTACACCGGCCTCATCCGCTGGGCCGTCGCCACCAACGACACCGCCGCCGGCAACCCCCGCCTCGCCTTCCTCCTCCGCCTCGCCAACCGCGCCGGCTGGCAACCCGAACGACGAATGTACCACGCCGACGACCTCTGCGTCAGCCAGCTCTACATCGAACTCTACCGCCTCGCCCCCCGACCCTCCCGCCTCTGGCCAACCCTCGCCCGCGTCCGCTGGATCATCGACAACCCACCGGAAAACAACATGCGCCTCGACAACGCCACCGCCACCGGCTTCGACAAATGGAGCTGGTGCGACGCCCTCTTCATGGCGCCCCCCGTCTACGCCAAACTCTACAGCCTCACCGGCGACGAAAGCTACATCCAATTCGCCGACCGGGAATACCGCCAAACCGTCGACTTCCTGTATGACCCCGACGAGCGCCTCTTCTTCCGCGACCACACCTACTTCGACCGCCGCGAGCGCAACGGCCAAAAAATCTTCTGGGGACGCGGCAACGGGTGGGTCGTCGCCGGCCTCGTCGAGATCCTCCGCGAGCTCCCCCCCGGCAACCCCCACCGCCCCTACTACGAAAAACTCTACACCGACCTCTGCCACCGCCTCCTCCAGCTCCAGCAACCCGACGGCTACTGGCGAGCCAGCCTCCTCGACCCCGACGCCTATCCCTCCCCCGAAACCAGCTCCACCGGCTTCATCCTCTACGCCCTCGCCTACGGCATCAACCAGGGCATCCTTCCCGCCGACCCCTTTCTTCCCGCCGCCCGCCGCGCCTGGCAAGCCCTTCTCTCCTCCGTCTCTCCCGACGGCAAACTTGGTCACGTCCAGCCCGTCGGCGCCGACCCCCGCCAAGTCACCCCCGACATGACCGAAGTCTACGGCGTCGGCGCCTTCCTCCTCGCCGCCAGCCAAATCCTCGACCTGGCTACCGAATAACCACGCCATCGGGGCATCGCCCTCCCCCCGCCCCCAATCATGAAAAATCGCGGGGGGATTTTGAAAGATAACGGTAGAATTTTGAAAAATAACAGGAAGTAA
>JAIRXZ010000195.1 GCA_031267995.1 Odoribacteraceae bacterium
ACTAACCAAAAGAAAACCACCGCGAGGGGATCTCGCGGCGGCAACCCTGCCCGACCGGAAAGAGGGGCAGAATTTAGTATTAATTCAATCACGAATCTATGAAAAAAACAGAGATGAGAAACCCCGTCGGCCTCCGATGGAGGTTAAAAAAGGGGTTATTCCCGGTAGCGTTGTTAGCCTGCGCGCTGCTGACCGGGGGTGTAACGGCGGGCGCCTCGGCGCTCCCGAACGAGGACAGCGTCACCTTCCCGTCGCGTCAGGTGACCGTCGACGAAGTATTTGACGCGATCACCGGCCAGCTCAAGCTGGAGGTGTTTTACAGTGAAAACCGCGTGGACGTCCGCCGCGTGGTACAGCTCCCCGCGCTGACGATGCGCCTGGAGAACCTCCTGGACGAGGTATTGGGCGGCGCCTTCTCCTACGCCCTCAACGGGAACACCATCGTCATCAGCCCGGTAGCGCAGCAGCGCGAAGCCGGTCGTCGCGTCACGGGCGTGGTGCGCGACAACGAAAACCAGCCGCTGCCCGGCGTCAGCGTCCTGTTGAAAGGCACCACCGTCGGGATGAGCACGGACAAAAACGGACGTTACTCCCTGGTGATTCCCGACGTGGAGAATATTGTTTTGGTATTTAGCTTCGTCGGCATGAAACGCCAGGAGATCAGCTGCCCGCCCGGCCGCGACACGCTGGACGTGCGCATGGTTGTTGGCGAGGAGTCGATCGAGGAGGTCGTCGTCACCGGCTACCAGCGCATCCGTCGCTCCGAGATGGTCGGCTCGGCGCAAACCGTTAAACGCGAGGATCTTTTTTACGACGGCACCAACACCATCGAGCAAATGTTGCAAGGAAAACTCCCCGGCACGGTGGTGATGAACACCGACGGGCTGGTGGGCGCCCGCCAGCGCGTGCGGGTGCGCGGAACCTCCACGTTGTTGAGCAACCCGGAGCCGGTGTGGGTGGTGGATGGTATTATTCAGGACGACCCGCTGCCGTTTAACGTGCAGGAGCTGGGGAACATGTCCGATAATTTCGACATGATCCGCAATTTCGTGGGCAACGGAATCGCCTGGCTCAACCCGAACGACATCGAGGACATCACCGTCCTCAAAGACGCCTCGGCCACGGTGCTTTACGGCGTCAAGGCGGCCAACGGCGTCATCGTTATTACCACCCGCCGCGGGAAGGACGAGGGGGGCGGCCTGTTCGTGAATTATAGCGGGAACTTTTCCGTCACCGGGAAGTTGAATTACCGGAAGATGAACCTGATGAATTCCAAGGAGCGCATCGACGTTTCGCGGGAAATCTACGAGCGGCGCGTGTTTGGCACGAAGGTGTCAGACCTCGTGGGCTACGAAAACGCGTTGTCGCGCTACCTGAACAAAGAGATCAGTTACACCGAGTTCGATGCCGAGGTGAAGTACCTGGAGACGATGAATACCGATTGGATGGACATCCTCTATCGCGCCCCCTTCAGCCACGGCCACAGCGTGAGCCTCTCCGGTGGAAACGAGCGGGTGCGGTACTACTCCTCGTTCCACTTTA
Source organism: Odoribacteraceae bacterium (assembly GCA_031267995.1). Classification (GTDB taxonomy): domain Bacteria; phylum Bacteroidota; class Bacteroidia; order Bacteroidales; family Marinifilaceae; genus JAIRKS01. The sequence goes on from JAIRXZ010000195.1 coordinate 1,543, forward strand.
ACCGGACGTACGGCATCGCCCGCGGGAACGAGAGCGAGAGCTACGGCGCCTCTTTCAACATCGACGCGCGGCTGACGAACAAGCTGAACGCGAGCGCCCGCCTGAGCGGAAACAGCTCCTCCACGAGCGCCTTCTACCGGGTGGATCCCTACACGTACGCCGCCCAAACGAGTCGCGCCATCCCCGCGTGGGACAAGATGGGGGAGTTATTCTATTACCCCATTTCGGCGGGCAACATGTTCAACGTCCTGAACGAGCTGGCGGAGACGGGCAACAAAAATAACCAGCGCAGCCTCAACGCCAGCCTCAACGTGAATTACACGCCCGTCGAGGGCATCCGCCTGGAGAGCATGTTGGGACTGAACACCAGCAACTCGGTGGGCGAATCCTACGCCTCGGAGAACACCTCGTACATCACCTCCATCAGGAGGTATAACTTCGGCGAGCACCCCTTCGGCAGTGACGCCTACCGCCAATCGCCGCTGCCGCACGGCGGGGAGTTGAACAACACCGAGGCGCACGGCACCTCCTTCACGTGGAGAAACGGGGTTTCGTACAACCAGGTTTTCGGGCGACATCGCCTGGGCGTCCTGCTCGGCCACGAGGCGCGCGGCAACACCACGAAGGACTTGTCGGCCACCGTCTACGGTTATTTCCCCGACAGGGGGAAGGGCATCTCCCTCCCCAAGCGCATCATCCTCGACCAGTCGGGCAACGAAATCGAAAATCCCCTGTACGCCAACATGAATCCCCGGATTACCGACAAGGAGTCCAACTACCTCTCCTTCTACGGCAGCACCACCTACTCCTTCGACGAGCGCTACGTGGTGACGGGCAGCATCCGCTCGGACGCCTCCAACCGCTTCGGGCAGGACAGGCGCAACCGCTTCCTCCCCGTTTGGTCGGCGGGCGTACGCTGGAACGCGCACAACGAGCCATGGCTCAAGGGGCAGGACATTCTCAGCGAGCTGAACATCCGCGCCACCTACGGCTGGCAGGGAAACGTGGCGGAAAACTTCAGCCCCGAACTGATTGCCTACATCCCGTCAAACGTGATAAACGGCATCACGGGCGAGTACGAGCTGAAAATTCAGTCGCTACCCTACGCGGATCTGCGCTGGGAAAAGACCAAAACGGTCAACCTCGGCATCGACCTCGGCTTCCTCAAAAACCGCTTCACGGCCACCTTCGAGTATTACATGAAACGGACGGAGGATATGATCATCTACCGCGAGTTGCCCATCTCCTACGGCATCCCCTCCATGCCCATGAACGGGGGCGAGATGACAAACCAGGGCATCGAACTGTCGGTAAACGGCACCATCATCCGCTCCGGCAACATTACCTGGAGCCTGTCGATGAACACCGCGCGGAACATCAACCGCATTGCCTCCTCGCTTGTCCCCTACAACAATTGGCAGACGGCCGTCAGCGGACAATATTACAAGGAGGGGTACGCCGTATCCTCCTTCTGGGTCTTTAAGTTCGAGGGACTTGACCAAACCAACGGCTACCCGCTATTTACCATCCCCACGAAGGAGGAGAACCCCAATATCGTGAACGACGCCACGGAGTACATGACCTACGCCGGCACGCTCGACCCCGATTTCACCGGCGGCCTCTCCACCGTTTTCCGCTACAAGACCCTTTCGCTTTCGGGATCCTTCTCCCTTGGGATCGGGGGCAAGCGATTCCTGAACAAACTCTTCGGCGGGACAAACACCACGATGGGCATCTTCCACCTGCCAAGTCCTTATTACAACCTCTCGAAAGAGTACGTCAACCGCTGGCGTCAACCCGGCGACGTCACGGAGATCCCCTCCATCCCCTCGCTCGACGCCCCCAGGGTCATCGACCCGGCAACAATCGACGGCCCCTACACGGAGATGCGGGAATTTTACCCCTACCAAATGTACGACAACTCCGACGCCCGCGTCGTCAGCGCCTCCTACCTGCGTTGCAACAACCTCGCCCTCAGCTACAGCTTCACCGGCGAGTGGCTGCGCCGGCTGGAACTAAAGAGCCTATCCATGAGCGCATCGGTCAGCAACCCGTTCATGATCGTCAGCAAGGAATACAAGGGCATCGACCCGGAGGTGGCCGCCGGAAACCAGCCAATCACCCGCACCTTCTCGCTGGGACTAAACGTCAGTTTTTAATCTAAAAGTAACATCATGAAGAATATAATCAACGCAGGCATAACGATCCTGCTGCTGCTGGCGGGAGCCGGTTGCGAGAAATTCCTCGAAGAAAGCAGCCAAAACGAAGTTCGCCCAAGCTCCGTGGTCGACCTCGAACAACTGATGACGGGAGAGGTATACCCCGTGGGTACCACCTTCCACAACTACCTCGACCTGCTCACGGACGACGTCGAAAGCACCTTCTACAACAGCTCCATGGTACCCGGCTTCATCAAACGCTGGGAACCCGTGTTCACCTGGCAAGCAGACATGTACGAACTGCTCGACGTCAGCGGCGCCATCGGCAACCCCGGCGTCCGCGTCGACACCTACGAACACTACTACACGCGCGTCAAGGGCTGTAACGTCATCCTCGACATGCTCGACAAAGTGCGCGGCGACGACGCCTCCAAGGCCAACCTCAAGGGACAAGCCCTCGGCATGCGCGCCTGGTTCTACTTCATGCTCGTCAACCTCTACGGCCGGCCGTACAACGCCCCCGGCGGCGACCCCGCCACCTCGCCGGGCGTCCCCCTCATCATCTCCGCCGGCGTGAAGGACGAGCCGCCGCCACGCGCCACCGTCGAGGAAGTATATCGACAGGTGGAGGCCGACCTCCTCGAAGCCCTCCCCCTCCTCCAGCAACACGGGCAGGCAAACAGCAAGTACAAGGTCACCGACATGTTCATCAACGCGCTCCTCTCCCGCGTCTACCTCTACAAGGAAGATTGGGAAAAAGCCCGACAATACGCCTCGGCAGGCCTCGCCAAAAACGCCACCCTTGCCAACCTCGCCAACTACGTCGCCGCCGCGGCCGTAGGCTCCTACACCGACGGCCCCTACGGACTCACCAGTCCCGAAGCCATCTGGTACGGCTACGGCACGGATGATGAATACGTATCCTTCGACTGGACGGGCTTCTACCGCTTCCAAACGTACCGCCTCTCCGCCGACCTGCGCCTCCTCTACGAGTACCAGAACGACCCGGACAACCGCCTCGACATGCGCTACCGCTACTACTTCACCTGGGCGGCCACCATCCAAACCTACCCCTCGCAAGCCATCACCCTCGGCACCAAGCGAAGCGCCACCGCCACCGCCTCAAGCCGGGCAGTAAAAGGCATGCGAGTGGCCGAACTCTACCTCA
>JAIRXZ010000200.1 GCA_031267995.1 Odoribacteraceae bacterium
TCCTGCCTTTCAGGCAGAAGTATATGATGCCGTCTTTCCGTGGGTCGTTGACCCACGGTTATGTAAATCAGGCCATCCTGGCCACCCGCCCGGGTTTTCCCGTCGCGCCCGCGTGGCGATGTATTTCCCGGCGCGGCAGGTGACGAGGATGGCGAGGAAGCCGCAGACGATGGTGGCACCGGAGGGGAGGTCGAGGAGGGCGGAGAGGAGGAGGCCGCCGACCGATCCGATGCAGCTGACGGCGGAGGAGAGGAGGAGCTGGCGCTTGAAGTCTTTGTGGAAAAGGCCGGCGATGGCGGGGGGGACGGTCATGTAGGAGATGACGAGGATGATGCCGGCGAGTTTCATGCAGAGGACGATGCAGAGGGCGACGAGGATGGTGATGGCCGTTTCCAGCCGGGCGACGGGGAGGTGCTGGGCGAGGCAGAAGTCGCGGTCGAAGGCGATGTAGAATAGCGGTCGGTGGTAGCGGGCGAAGAAGAGGACGATGAGGGCGCAGAAGGCGAGGGAGAGCCATACTTGCCCGTCGGTGACGGTGAGGATGTTGCCGAAGAGGTAGGAGAGGAGGTTGGGGGCGTAGCCGGGGGTGAGGTAGATGAAGAGCACGCCGGCGGCCATGCCTGCCGACCAGAAGATGCCGATGAGGGAGTCTTCCTTGAAGTGCCGGCCGGCGGAGAGGCGGAGGATGCAGAAGGCGGCCAAAAGGGCGAAGGCACCGGCGCCAAGCATGGGGGATAGTCCAAGGAAGTAGGCGAGTCCCAGGCCTCCAAAGGAGGCGTGCGTGATGCCGCCGCTGATGAAGACCATGCGGCGGGCGACGATGTAGGTGCCGGTCAGGCCGCAGGCGATGCCGACGAGGAGGGTGCTCCAAAGGGCGTTGCGGAAGAAGTCGTAGGCGAGGAGGTCTTGCATGGGTCAGTGGTTGGGGTGGTGAGGGGTGGGGGAGGGGAGGGGGGTGCCGTGATCGGCAGGCTTGTTGCCGTGGTCAGTAGTCTTGTTGTCGTGATGGGCAGGCTTGTTGTCGTGATGGGCAGTCGTGTTGCCATGATCGGCAGTCTTGTTGTTGTGATCGGCAGTCTTATTGCCGTGGTCAGCAGTCTTGTTGTCGTGATCGGCAGTCTTGTTGCCGTGATCGGCACTCGCATTGCCGTGATCGGCAGTCTTATTGCCGTGGTCAGCAGTCTTGTTGTCGTGATGGGCAGTCTTGTTGCCGTGGTCAACAGTCTTGTTGCCGTGATGGGCAGTCTTGTTGTCGTGATCAACAGGCTTGTTGCCGTGATGGGCAGTCTTGTTGTCGTGATCAGCAGTCTTGTTGCCGTGGAGGGTATTGTTATTATTCTCTCTCATGCTTCAGTCGTTTTGGCATTTGCCGTCCTCGACGCGGAGGACGCGGGTGGCGAGGGCGCGGGTGGCGTGGAGGTCGTGGGAGACCATGATGATGGTGATTTCCCGGTTGAGTTCGGCGAGGAGGCGGTGGAAGGCGGCGGCGAAGGCGGCGTCCACGTGGGCGGTGGGTTCGTCCAGGACGAGCACGCGGGGGGAGGAGACGAGGGCGCGGCAGAGGAAGACGCGTTGCGCCTGGCCGCCGGAGAGTTCGCCGACGGGTCGGGCGCGGAGGTCGTCCACGCCGTGTTCGCGGAGGAGGCGGCGGGCGAGTTGCTTGTCGCGGCGGGTGTATCGTCCGCCGATTCCCTTGGTGGCGCCGAGTCCGGAGAGTACGACTTCTTCGACGGTGATGGGGAAGCGGTTGTCGAAGCGGTTGTTTTGGGGGAGGTAGCCGAAGAGGGTGGTGCGGGGGGCGTTGTAGGTGATTTGGCCGGCGAGGGGTTGGAGGAGGCCGAGGAGGAGTTTGAGGAGGGTGGTTTTGCCGCCGCCGTTGGGGCCGGTGATGCCGACGAATTCGAGGGGGCGGAGGGTGAAGTTGATGTCGCGGAGGATGACGCGGTGGTCGTACCCGGCGCTGACGCCGGCGAGTTGGAGGATGGTGTCCACGCGTTATTGCATTTGTTGTTGGATGATGTCGAGGAGGCGGAGCATTTCGGCTTTCCAGTCGGGGTTGAGGGGGTCGATGGAGATGACTTTGCCGTTGATTTCGCGGGCGATGGCTTTGGCGTTTTGTTCGTCGAATTGGCTTTGGATGAAGACGATGTTGATGTTGCCGGCGCGGCAGGTGTCGATGATTTCCTTGAGGTGGGCGGGGGATGGTTCTTTGCCGTCGTGTTCGATGGCGATTTGTTTCATGCCGTAGTCGGCGGCGAAGTAGGTGAGGGCGGGGTGGTAGACGAGGAATGTTTTGCCGCGTTTGTCGGCGGTGACGCGGAGGGCGAGGCGGTGTATGCTGTCGATTTCGGCGTCGAGGCGGCGGAGGTTTTGGCGGATGGTGTCGCGGTGGTCGGGGAATTTTTCGCCGAGGACGCGGGCGATGGTGGCTGCCATGCGTTTGAAGCGGGGCGGGGACATCCACACGTGGGGGTCAACGAGTTGGTCGCGCCGGTGGCGGGTGGTGGTGTCGTCTTCTTCCGAGTGTTTGACGAGGAGGATGTCTTGCCGTTCTTCCAGCACGGGGTAGAGGTTGATGAGTTCGAAGGGGAGGGTGCCGATGGCGAAGTAGATGGCGGCGCGGTGGAGTTTTTGGAGTTGCCCGGGTGTCATGTCGTGGGCGTGGGGGCTGGCGCCGGGTGGGATCATGACGTTGATGTTGACGAGGTCGCCGGCGACGCGCTGCACGAGGTAGCGCTGGGGGAGGATGCTGACGCTGATCTCCTTTTTTTCTCCCGCGGGGGGGCGGCAGGCGATGCACGTGGCGGCGATGGCGATGGCGAGGATGGTTTTCACGGGTCAGTCGGGGTAGTTCGTGTTTTCCGGCTGGAGGTTTTCGAGCACGCGGAGGAATTTTCCCGCTTCCAGTCGCGCCATGGGGAGGTTGTGGAGGAGGTAGTTGCCGCAGTCGCGGGGGGCGGCGCCGGGGATGTCGCCGTCGAAGTCGCGGATGAAGCGGAAGGTGTCGCGGAGGAGGGGGGCGATGTCGTCGGGGGCGAGGTCGCCCAGGGCGAGGAAGTAGCATCCGGTGCAGCATCCCATGGGTCCCCAGTAGATGACGCGGTGTTGCCAGTCCGGGCGGGAGCGGAGGTAGGTGGCGGCCAGGTGTTCGATGGTGTGGAGTTCGGGTTGCCCGAGGACGGGTTCGCGGTTGGGTTCTTTGAGGCGGATGTCGAAGGTGGTGATGACGGCGCCTTCCGCGTTGTCTTTCCTGGAGACGTAGATGCCGCGGTGGAGGGCGAGGTGGTTGATGTTGAAGCTGGGTATTTTTTCCATGTCGTGTTGTGTTTAGTTGTTGATGGCGCCTCGGATGATGGCGCGTAGCATTTCGAATGAGCGGGCGGGGGCTTCGTTCCAGAAGTCGCGGAATTGTCGGGCGTGTTCTTCGATGCCGGGGGTGTCGCTGATGAGGCGGTAGGCGAGGAAGGGTATGCCGTAGAGGTGGCAGGTTTGGGCGATGGATGCCGATTCCATGTCGACGGCGAGGGCTTCGGGGAAGCGGGCGCGGATGTGGTCTTTTTCCTCGTTGGTGGTGATGAAGCGGTCGCCGCTGCAGATGAGGCCGCCGCGGAGCCGGCCGGAGGGGACGGGGGTGGCGAGGGCGAGGTGGTAGAGGCGCCGGGGGGAGGTGAAGCGGGGGGGGAGTCCCTGGATTTGTCCCCAGGCGTTTCCGTCGCCGCACCAGACGTCGTGGTATGCCACTTCGTCGCCGACGATGACGTCCATTACCCGCGCGTCGGGGTGTATGCCTCCGGCGACGCCCGTGTTGATGATGATGTCCGGCGCGTGTTCGCGGATCATCTCTACCGCCCCGATGGCGGAGTTTACCTTGCCGATGCCGCACTGGAGGAGTACAAGTTCGGCGCCGTCGATGTTTCCTTCCATGAGCGACATTCCCCGGACGAGGTGTTCCCGTCGGCACTCGAGGACGGCGCGCGCGAGGTCGTATTCCTGGCGCATGGCCACGATGACTCCTACCCGTTTCATGCCGTGACGTAGGGGTTGAAGCGGCGTTCGCGGAGGATGGTGGTGGGGTTGCCGTGTCCCGGCAGCACGCGGGTGTCGCCGGGGAGGGCGAAGAGTTTTTCCCGTATGCCCGTCACGAGCAGGTGGGGGTCTCCTCCCGGCAGGTCGGATCGGCCGATGCATCCCTCGAAGAGGACGTCGCCGGAGACGAGCACCCCTTCTTCCTCGCAGTAGTAGCAGAGGCTTCCCGCCGAGTGTCCCGGGACGTGTATGGGGCGCAGTTCCGAGTGTCCGAAGTGGATGGTGTCCCCCTCGTCGAGGTAGCCGCCCAGCGGGGGAGGCGCTTCCGCTCCCCTGATGCCCAGGTGTGCGGCGTGGGCGAGGGCGTCGGTTAGCCACGATTCGTCCGCGCGGTGCGCTTTTGCCGACAGGGCGTAGCGTTCGAGCATGAAGGCGTTGCCGAGGATATGGTCGATGTGCAGGTGGGTATTGAGGAGCGCGACCGGCGTGAGGTTGTTTTCTTCGAGGAAGTGTTGCAGCGCTTGCTTTTCGTCGCGGGAGAGGCAGCCGCAGTCGATCACGACCGCCTCGCCGGAGTCGTCGTAGAGGACGATGGTGTTTTCCTCGATGGGGTTACATACGAATGTTTTGATATTCATGTCATGGTCTTAAAGTGTCGAATCCTTTCCCGTAGACGCCCATGACGGTGTTCATGGTGAGGAAGGCGTCCGGGTCTACCTGTTTGGTGATGCGCATGATTCCTTGCATTTCCCCCTTTCGCGCCACGATCACCAGCATCTTTCGGGCGGCGCCGGTGTACCACCCCTGGCAGTCGAGGACGGTGACGCCGCGGTGCAGGTCGCGGGTGATGGAGTCCGCCACCAGGTCGTATTTGTCCGAGAAGATGAAGAACTGGACGGATTGCATCTGGCCGGTGAATACCATGTCGATGGTGTAGGAGAGGACGCCCATCTGCACGTAGCCGAAGAGGATTTCGGAGAGTTGCCAGGTGAGCATGTAGCTGCTGCCGATGATGATGACGTCGAGGTAGAGGATGACCTTTCCCGGCGGGATGTTCCTGTACTTGTTGATGATCATGGCGACGATGTCCGTGCCGGCGGTGCTGCCCCCGTTGATGAGCGATATGCCGACGCCGGCGCCGCAGAGGATGCCGGCGATGACGGTGCTCATGAAGCGGTCGGCCAGGAGAGGCTCGCTGATGTGCGCCTGGAAGATGCTCAGCAGGGCGGAGTTGATGATGACGGCGTAGATGGTTTTGATGCCGAATTTCGGCCCCAGGATTTTGATGGCGATCCCCACCAGCGCGGCGTTGATGATGAAGTAGGAGACGCCGACGGGGATGACCTTGTTCGACAGAAAGTAGATGATGGTGCTGATGCCGGTGACTCCCCCGCCGACAATCTGGTGGGGAATCAGGAAGCCCGTCACCCCGAAGGCGTATATGACCAGCCCGAAGGTGATCAGGGCGTACGCCCGCAGTTCTGAGATGATTTTTGTTTTTTGTAGCATTTATCGCGTGTTTTGTTTACTCCATGTCTCTTTCAAGCCCACCGTCCGGTTGAACACCAGGGCGTCGGGGCGCGACGATTTGTCGACGCAGAAGTATCCCAGGCGTTGGAATTGGAAGCGATCGCCGGGGCGGGCGTTGACCAATCCCGGTTCCATCTTGCAGTGGCGGGCTACCCGCAGGGAGTTCTCGTTCAGAAATTCTTTGAAGTCCACCTCCTTGTGTCCCGCCGGGTCTTCGTCCTTAAAGAGGCGGTCGTAGAGGCGCACCTCCGCCTCGATGGCCTCCCCGGCCGACACCCAGTGGAGGGTGCCCTTGACCTTCCTGCCGCCGTCGGAGCCGCTGCGGGTGGAGGCGTCGTGGGTGCAGTAGATGGTGGTGACGCGCCCCTGCTCGTCCTTCTCCACGCGTTCGCACTTCACGATGTAGGCGCCCTTCAGACGCACCTCGTTGCCGATGGTCATGCGGAAAAACTTCTTCGGGGCATCCTCCATGAAATCCTCCCGCTCGATGAATATCTCGCGGGTAAAGGGGAGGCGCCTTGTCCCGGCGGAGGCGTCCTCCGGGTTATTCTCCACCTCCACCCATTCGGTGTGATCTTCGGGATAGCTCTCGACGACCACCCGCACGGGATCGATCACGGCCATCACCCTTGGGGCGATCCTGTTGAGATGCTCGCGGGCGCAAAACTCCAGCAGCGACACGTCCACGGCAATCTCCCGCCGCGCCACCCCCACCTTGGCGGCGAAGGCGCGGATAGATTCGGGCGTGTAACCGGCGCGGCGCAGTCCGGAGATCGTCGGCATGCGGGGATCGTCCCAACCGTCCACCACCCCCTCCCGCACGAGTTGCAGCAGCATCCGCTTGCTCATCACGGTGTAGGTGAGGTTGCGACGGGCGAACTCGATCTGCCGCGGACGATACCCCGCGGGAGTCAGCTGCTCCAGGAACCAGTTGTAAAGGGGGCGATGCACCTCGAACTCCAGCGTGCACACGGAATGGGTAATCCCCTCCAGGTAATCGCTTTGCCCGTGCGTGTAGTCGTACATCGGGTAGATGCACCACTTGTCGGCCGTGCGGTGGTGGGGGAGGTGCATGATCCGGTACATGATGGGATCGCGGAGGAGCATGTTGGGGGAGGTCATGTCGATCTTCGCCCGCAGCACCCGCTCGCCGGCGGCAAACTCCCCGTCCCGCATCCGGCGGAAGAGGCGGAGATTCTCGTCGGCATCCCTCTCCCTGAAGGGGCTTTCCACGCCCGGCTCGGTGGGGGTGGCGCGTTGGGCGCTGATCACCTCCGCCGGCTGATCGTCCACGTAAGCCTTCCCGTCGAGGATCAGTCGCTCCGCCCAGTCGTACAGCTGCTGGAAATAGTCCGACGCGTAGCGCACCTCGCCGTCCCATTGGAATCCCAGCCAGCGGACGTCGGCCAGGATAGAGTCGATATACTCGGTCTCCTCCTTCGAGGGATTGGTATCGTCAAAGCGGAGATTGCATCGCCCGCCGTAGCTCGCCGCCAGGCCAAAGTTGAGGCAAATCGACGTGGCGTGACCGATATGAAGGTACCCGTTAGGCTCCGGTGGAAACCGCGTGTGGACGCGCCCCCCGTTCTTCCCGGCGGCCAGCTCCTCCTCGATGATCTGCTCGATAAAATTGAGGGACTTGCCCCCTGGATTCTCGTCCCCGACATGTATGCTTTCCATGTTTATCTCTATTTTGTTCCGTGACGCGAATGTAAGTATTTCGCGAGAGTTTTGAAAACCACCGACAGGGCGCGCCCTCCCCGCGGGCGAAATTATCCGTGCAAATAGCGGGTGGCAGCGAGAATTAGGCTATATTCGCGAGCGATGAGAAAAATACTCTACACCGTGTTCACCTGCTTGCTGTCGTTGGTCGCGCTGGCACAAAACGAGTTTGGTAACTTCGACGACGGCTTTTCCGGTCGCCGCGAGCAGGGGATACGCCGCGACTCCTCCGCCCCCGCCGGCCCCGTGGTACCCCACTTCCGCACGGCCTGGCGCTGGATGCACGGCGGCGTCTACAAAAAAACGATGCCCCTGGACTCGCTGGCCGACGGCATCTACAACTACAACGTCATCTTCAAGAAGGACATCTCCAACACCTACCTGGGCAACTTCCCCTCCCCCTACGAATCCAACATCTTCATCCACCGGGAACGATGGCAGGACTTCTACCCCCTCAACACCGTCCGCGCCTACCTCTTCAAGCCCGAAGACGCCCTCGAGTACAACGTCACCACCCCCTTCACCCGCGTCGACTACTTCAACGGCGGCAGCAACGGCATGTCGGAAAACTGGCTGGACGTGTGGCACGTGCAAAACATCCGTCCCTACTGGAGCGCCGGCATCCGCTACAACCTCATCTCCAGCGACGGCGCCTACACCTACCAAAAATCCAAGGCCTACAACTTCGCCTTCTTCACCGGCTACGAGAGGCGTCGCGCCGCCGTCTCCCTCTTCATCAACCAAAACATGGGGCACTTCAACGAAAACGGGGGCGTCGCCGACCTCTCCGAAATCCGCGACACCACCATGAAATCGCGCTACATCCTCACCAAGCTGAACAACGA
>JAIRXZ010000210.1 GCA_031267995.1 Odoribacteraceae bacterium
GGACGATGGCGCTGTCGATGATGGCGGCGCGCAGGACGGTGTCGGGCAGCGACAGGGTGAAGGATACCACGTGGTGGTCGGCGCCGGCGAAGGGGTTTTCGTCCTTGTCACATGCCGATGTGAACAGGGCGATGGCGAGGAGTAGGTGTGATACTATTTTCTGCATGGTTGTAAATTAAAGGGTGAAATTCATGTCCGCGGGGCAGCCCGGTTCGGTGGATATCTCGCCGACGGCGGAACCCTTGCCGGTGGTGGCGGTGTGCACCTTGACGAAGTCGATGTATTGGAGGGCGACGGGGGAGCCGTCGGCCTGGATGGCATCCTCGATGTAGAAGTGGCCGATGGGGCGCGAGGGGTCGGTGTTGTAGTTGTCGACGTAGCCCCAGGGGAGGTCGCGGGCGGACTCGATGGCGCCTGCCATGAAGAAGTTGGGCTGGAGGCGGGTGCCCGTCAGCGTGTAGTACTCCCCGGTGATAAACATGGGGAAGTAGTAGGCCTGCGAGTGAAAGCCGTTGTAGTCGACGGTGCCGGAGCCGCCGCGGTTGTCCGTCCAGAGGACGTCGGCGCCGGTGGCGGTGGGGCGATAGTAGGTGATGGCGTGGCGGGAGAGGGTTTCGGGCTTGCCGGCCTCGCTGCCTTTTAGCTCGTACCAGGTGTCGTCGGGGAGGCCGTTGCCGTTATCGTCCTGCATGACCCAGACGATGCCCGGTTCGCTCCAGCCGGCGAAGGCGTTGCCGGGGATGAGGAGGTCGGCGCGACCGGATTCGTTCCTGACGCTGTGGTCGAAGCCGACGATCCAGTAGCCGCCGTACGCGCCGATCATGGACGCGCCGCCGTTGTCGAGGTTGGTTTGGAGATCCTGGAGGGCGCGGGCTTTGGTGGAGCCTGTCTGGTAGTTGATGAACTGACCGGGCGCGGGCACGTAGTCGAAGGCGGTGGCGGGGGTGGCCTTGTTGCCGGCGACGGCGGGGCGGAAGTGGGCGCCCTCGGCATCGGTGCAAGTGATGCGCAGGGAGGCCGTCGCGCCGGTGCTGGCCTCGGTGACGGCGATGAGGTACTCCCCCATGGCGACGGGCGCGAAGGTGAGGTACTCCGTGGTGGATGGCTGCGCGACGCCGTCCACCGTCCACGCGAAGGCGCCGGGCGAGGCGATGTTGCAGATGACGGGGGCGACGACGAGGGGTCTGCCCAAGGGGACGGTCATGGCGCGCGTCTCGCTGACGTTGGAGGGTTCGCGGTGTCGGCCGTCGTCGAAGAATAGCCCCGCCTCGCCCTCCGGCAGCGCGGTGATGGTGAACACGCGGAGATCCTCGCCGTCGGCGGTGGTGACGCGGAGGGAGAGGGCGTGGGCGCCCGGCGCGGAGGGGGTATATATATAGGTGTCCTCGCGGGAGACGATCTCCCCGTCCAGTCGCCAGAGGAAGGCGGCGGCGTCGGCGTACAGCGCCTCGGCTTTCACCGTGATCGCCTTGCCGACGCGGGCGAGGATGGATGAGGGCATGTTGATTTCGGGCGGCACCCGTTCGAGGACGCTCACCTTCAGCTGCCGCTCCGCCGCGCCGTTTTCGGCATCCACGCGGAGGGTGATGAAGTACTCGCCGATGAGGTCGCCGGCAAAGACGCAGGCGGCGCCGGTGGCGATAATCTTCCCCTCCAGTCGCCAGGCGATGGCGGGGGCGATGGCGTTTTCGATGGTGGCGGCGAGGGTGACGGTCTCTCCCTTTTTAATCTTGTACTCCTCCCGCTCGAAGGCGATGGTGGGCGCTCCCGGATCCAAGGCCTCCTCGCCGGAGCAGGCGACGAGGGCGAGGAGGTAGGCGATGATTACTCTTTTCATGTTGATTTTATTTTAAAGGTTCGATAATCTCTTTCGGGTGAAGACGACGTGCGCGGGGATGTCGCCGGTGGTCACCTCCCACTTCAGCTTGCCGTCGGGGGCGAAGCAGAAGAGGGTGCCGGGGGTGATGTAATCCTTGGCGTCCGCGACGAAAATCTCGCGCGTTTCGGGGTTGACGGCCACGCCGTAGGGCATTTCGATCCGCTTCTCCGTGCCGTCGGTGATGAAGGAGCGGGAGACCACGCGCTTCGTCCGCGTGTTGACGATGGCGTAGGTGACGGAGTAGGCGCCCGCGGCCTGCCGCCACTCCGTGCCGTAGAGGTAGAGGGAGTCGCCGGCGATGGTCATGTTGCTGGCCGCGAGGTGGAGGTTGTCGGAGACCATGTCGTTGGCGTCGATGATGTAGGTGTTGGAGCGGGTGTTCTTGTAATCGCCCCGCGAGGTGACGTAGATGTTCCCGTGGGCGTCCAGCTCCAGGCGGTGGAGGTTGATGGCGACGGTGATCTTCTTGGTCTCCGTGAAGGTGGCCAGGTCGATGACGGAGACGGTGTTGTCATAGTCCGGCACGCGGTAGCCGCCGGAGTTGGCCACGTACAGTTTGCCGTCGCGGACAACCATCTCCTCCGGCTGGTAGCCCACCACGCAGGTGTCCACCACGGCCAGCGACGCGGTGTCCACCTTGGCCACGTAGCCGAGGCGGGCGTTGGGATCGATCTGCACCGGCCCCGCGTAGGAGCTGACGTAGGCGTACCCCTCGTGAAAGGCGATGTAGCGGCAATTGGGGATGGAGATCGCCGCCAGATGCGTGGCGCTGCCCGCGTCCATCACCTCCACCAGGTGCGAGCAGTTGATGACGGCGTACAGCTTGCTGCCGCGGATCTGGATGTCGTTGCCCACGTCGCCCAGCTCCTGGACGACACCGGGGTTGCGCCGCGGGAAGATGTTCTTGTGATACTCCCCCGACTCGTAGTCGAAATAGTCCAGCGACGCCTTGTTGCTGCCCATGTTGGCCTCGTTGAGGAGGAAGAAACCCTTGACGGCGCCGCTCTCCCCCGGCGCCACGGGCGTCACGGTGGGCGGCAAGGCCGGGTCGTCCTCGCTCCGGCAAGCGGCAACGGCGAGAAGCATCGCGCCGATCCAAAAAAGTCTGTTCATAATCATGTTTTAAATGGTGATACTTGCAGAGAGATAGAGGTGCGCGCCCGGCATGGGATAGCACCGCACCACCTCGTATTGTTGGTTAAAAAGATTGTTCACCTCGGCAGTGACCCGCGCGCGGCGGCCGCTCCAGGAGATCGCCACGTCGCTGGTGTACCACGGTTTCTCGCGATTCTCCGGGATATTGGCGCTGGCGTTAAAGCGCTGCCCCGTGTAGATAAAGCTGTAATTGAGATCCCAGGCGCCGCGGCCGACGCCCAGCGCCAGCGTCCCGGCGTGCACGGGGATATAAGGAATTTGATCGCCGTGGAAACTATCGGAGGCGCGCGTGACGTCCCTCGCCCGCTGGAAAGTATAGTTCAGCCGCGACTCCGCATGCCACGCGCCCCCCGGTCGCCACGCCGCCACCACCGCCGCGTCCGCCCCGCGGATATCCACCACGCCCAGGTTCACCATCGTCCACCGGAACTGGTTGGACGTCGGCATGGCAACAATCTTATCCGTCACCCGGTTGTAATACGCGTCCACCTGCACCTCCAGCCGCCGCAGCACCCCTCCCGCCGGCGTCACCCCGCGCGTCGCCCCGACGTTCCACTGCACCGCCCGCTCCGGGTTCAACAGCCTGTTGCCGATAAAAGTATAATACAAATCGTTCAGCGTCGGCAGCCGGAAGATCCGCTTGTAGAAAGCCCTCGCGTGAAACTCGCGCCCCTCCCGCGGCTGCCAGGACACCACCACCGTCGGCGAACACTCCCGCTTATCGCCCGCCGCCCCCCCCGGCACGCGCGTCCGCTCCCCGGCAAACGTCCCCAGCACGCTGGCCTGACCCTTGAAGCGAGGAAGATGCACCGACGTCGCCACCGCCACCAGCAAGCAATGCCGGCGAGGATAAACGAAATCCACCAAATCGGCATCCAGCGCGTTCACCTGGTAATCCACCGACAGGCCGACACTCCACCAATCGCGCAAGCTGAAGCGATTGGCCGACGACGCGTACCACTCCCGCTGATCGTAGCGATTATCCACGTACATCGTCGTCACGTCCAGCCGCGGGTCTGAGCGGTAATGCAACTTGTCGCGGGCGAACTTCGCGTTCAACATCCCCTCGTACCGCCCGCCGACGCGCCCGCGCAGCGATCCTTGCACGAAAAAACTCGCGTCCCACTGCCTGTCCTGGTGACTAAACCG
>JAIRXZ010000041.1 GCA_031267995.1 Odoribacteraceae bacterium
TATCCTGGGGGCAACGACTTTGAAGGCATCACCATGAACCGCCTCACGGGCGATATCTACGTGGTGGACGAGGCGGAAATGACCGTCTACCAACTCTCTGCCGCCGGCGATGCCATCACCGAGGTCGTGAAAATCACCATCGAGGGGGCGCAAAACAACAGGGGTCTCGAGGGGATCACTCTCGGCCGCGACACCCTCTACATCGTCAACCAGGGAAGTCCCACCCGCCTGTTCAAGTATTGCCTGACAAGCCGGACGTTAAACTACCTGGACATTACCGGATCCGGCTACCTCTCGGATATCTGTTACGACGAAACGGACGACACGCTCTGGATCGTCGACAGCAAGAACCGCGAGGTTACGCGCCGCGACCGGCAAGGAAAGATGATCGGCGAACCGCTGCCCATCCCCTACGTGGATCAGGCCGAGGGCATCGTCGTCGACAGGGAAAAAGGCCTGCTGTGGATCGGGTGCGATACCACCTCCAAGTTGTACAAAGTCAAGATTACCGGCATGTAAGGCCGCGCGATGCCATGAAAACAGTGGACGTGCACGGGCGAGGGAATGTCGGGAATCTTCCGGTCGAAGGAGGTGAACGAGAGGGGTATGAACATCCCCTTGATCGGTGCCGACCGAGGTTTAGTCGGCGCCGACCAAAGTTTGGTTGGCGCCGACCAGAGCTTCGTTGGCGCCAACCAAACCTTCGTTGGCACGAATCAAACTTCGCTCCCTCCCGACTGACAAAAAATCCTCCCCGCCCCACCTTTACTCACACCAACACCTAACCCGCACCCCCGTGGAAAAAGAAAAAAACTTCGACCCCCTGGACATGAACAACTATCGCGTGGAAAAGTTGAAAGGACAGGACAAAAGCGTTTTCGAGCGTTGGATGGCTCGTCTGGGCATCCCCCTGGCGATACTCGCCTTCGTCCTCATCTACCTCTGCGTCGACATCCCCTTCCTCCGCGACATCTCCCCGGACGCCCTCGGCAAAACCGCCCTCGCCCGCTGGAAAGCCATCGGCGCCGAGCCATTCGCCCGCGCAAACCACGCCATGCTGGCCATCTTCGTCGCCTCCATCATCCTGTGGATCACGGAGGCGCTGCCAAACTACCTCACATCGCTCATCGTCATCCTCGCCATCGTCCTCACGGGCGTCACCACGGAGCAGACAGCCTTCGCGCAACTCGGTCACCCGGTCATGTGGTTGAACATCCTCTCCTTCGTCCTGGCCAGCATGTTGGTCAAGACGCGCGTGGCCAAGCGATTCGCCCTGTGGCTCATGGCGCGATTCGGTCGATCGGCCGGCCGCGTCATCCTCAGCTTCGTGATCATCAACATCGTGTTGTCGGCCTTCATCTCCGCCACCACGGCCAAGGCCACCATCCTCCTCCCGGTATTCATGGTCATCGCCGCCATCTACGGCGCCACGGGGGGCAAGGACAGGAACAACATGGGGCGCAACCTCGTGCTCCAAAACCTTTTCCAGATCAACATCGGCGCCTCCGGCTTCATCACCGGGTCGGGCGCCAACCTGCTGGCAGGCTCGCTGATGGCCGGCGCCGCGGGGTGGACGCTTTTCAGTTTCCAGGACTGGTTCGTGGCCGCCTTCCCGCTGGCGTTGTTGCTGATCCTCGTCGGGTGGTTCGTGGGCGTCAAGATCATCTTCCCGCTGGCGCCCGGCGAGCGTCGCCCCAGCCTGGAAGGGGGGATCGAACGCATGCGCCAGGAGCTGCGCGACATGGGAAAGATGAACGCCCGCGAGTACAGGGCTATCGCCATCTTCGTGGCCGTCCTCGCCCTGTGGGCTACCGATAAACAACACGGCATCAGCCAGACGACCATCGCCTTCGCCGGCGCCGTCGTCGCGTTGCTGCCCCGCGTGGGCATCGTCGCGTGGAACGACGTGGACATCCCCTGGCACCTCATGATCTTCTCCGCCGGGGCCTACACGCTGGGCGCCGGGCTGGACGCCACCAGTCTGCCCGCCACCCTCGTCGACGCCGGCTTCGGCTCGCTCGGCATCGACAACTCCACCCCTTACGCGCTCATTTACGCCCTCCTCACCTTCGTCATGCTGTTTAGCGCCATCGTGTTTCAGTCCAAAACCATGCGGGTGCTCATCTTCATCCCCATCGCGCTGGGCGTCGAGCAGCGTTTTCACTTCCCGCCGCTGAGCCTCGCCTTCCCGCTGGCGCTCCTCACGGAGCACGTTTACGTCCTGCCGTTCAACAGCAAACCCGCCCTGCTCCTCTACAACACGGGGCAATACAGCTGGAGCGACACCTTCAAATTCGGCATCACCATGATGACCATCTCCTGGGTAGCCATCCTCCTCTGGGGCGAAACCGTGCTCCACTGGCTGGGATACACGCGAACGCTTTTTTGACCGACCGTGATCGAGCTTCACGCCAAAATTCACGACAAGTTCTCGATAGAGTTCAAGGTCGGCTTCGTCGCCAGGAAAAGGCGCGAAATCAGCAATTTCGTCATGAACACGTGGATCTTCATCCCCGGCACCCTCGACATCAACCCCCTCGCGTACAAGAAGGACACGTTTTACCGCGACATCAAGTCGTACCTCCGCCTGATCACCCCCGTCTACCCCCTCGCCAGGATTGCCGAAGCGGGCGAGGCGCCCCTGCTGTTGCTGGAACGGGCGGCCGGCAAGCTCGCCAGGTCGCGCTCCCGCGTCGTCGTCGACGAGCACCGCGCGCACGTCCGGATGTTCGCCTCCATCATCAAAAGCGCCCTCCGCGACGAGCTGGCGCACATCAAACAAAACCGCGTGGAGGAGGACACCCGCTACCTCTGCCACGCGTACGCCCGCGACGTCACCCGCATCACCGACGCCTACCGGTTCCTCGGCCACCTCATCAACCTCCCCACCGTCCCCGCCAACGCCATCGACCACCACCGCGCCGGCGACGAGTTCATTAGCAACGCCATCGAGCAAAACACGCACGCCCTGCTCGCGTATCTCGACACCGTCATTCCCGCGCCGGACGACCCGCTGAAGGCCGAACTTCTCCACCTCCTCCAGCGGGAGGTGGACTACAAAACCGCCCGCGCCTACCCCCGCGTCAACGAGCGCGACGAACGCGAAAACCAGGATTTCGTCGCCCGCGCCGGCTTCCTGAAGCGCTACATCGAGGCCGATCTTTTCCTCACCGCCCGCCGCCGCAGCAACACCTTCATGATCGAGCAGGTGTTGTTTAGCCTCGCGGCGGGGCTGGCCATGATCTTCGCCACGGCCGTTGCCTTTGCCGTCCAGCGGGAGTACGGCAACTTCACGATGCCGCTGTTCGTCGCCCTCGTCGTCAGCTACATGCTCAAGGACAGGATCAAGGAACTCGCCCGCCATTACTTCGCGCACAACCTCGGCACGCGCTATTTCGACCATAAAATACAGATCAGCCGCCAAGGCATCCCCATCGGCTGGAGCAAGGAGGGGGTCGACTTTATCGCCGCGGAAAAGGTGCCCGCCGAGGTCATCGCCATCCGCGAACGCTCCCCCCGCGCCGGCGAGTACGCCGCGCGACCCCTTCGCGGATCGGGAAAAAACCCGCGCCGCCCCGACGAAAATGGCAACGAGGAAAAAATTATCTTCTACCGCGAACGCGTTCAATTCAAGCGCAAACGCCTCGTCAAAACGGACGATTACACCTTCCCCGGCATCCACGACATCATCCGTTTCAACATCTCCGAGTTTTGTCGCAAGATGGACAACCCCGCCGTCCCCCTCGGCGTGATCACCGCCGACGGTCACCGCCGCGTCGTCCAGGGCGACAAGGTTTACTACCTCAATTTCATCATGCAATGCCGCTACGAGGAGCAGCTCGAATACAAACGCTACCGCGTCATCTTCAACCGCGCGGGCATCATCGCGCTCGAAACCCCCTGACCGCGCGCCTCACTTCACCACCGCCGCCAGCAGTTTGTGGCGGAGGTGCTTGACGGTGTAGGCGGGATTGGCTTCCAGGATAATCCCCTCCAGCACGGCGGGGTCGTCCGGCAGGTGATAGGTGCAAATCGCCAGCCGGGGGGCGAAATTTTTCAAAACGCCGGCAGCCCCCTTCAGCATCTCGCGCTCGGCGCCCTCGATATCGGCCTTGATAAAATCGACGCGCGGCAAGCGATTCTCCTCCACGAACGCGTCGAGCGTCGTGATAGAAATCCGCTCCGACCGCTGCCCCGGCGCCTCGCGCAGGATCGAGTTGGCGCCGCTATTCTCCGCGTCAATCGCGATATCCACCTCGCGCGCCTCGCTCCCCAGCCCCTGCCGCACGGGATAAATACCGCTGCCGTTCAGCCGGCTCGTCTTCTGCAGCAGCCGAAACGTCTCCCCCACCGGCTCGAAAGCGTACGCCACGGCGCCCTTGCCAACAGCATAAGCGCTAAAATCGCCAATCCACGCCCCGGCATCAATCACCACGTCGCCCCGCCGCACGGACACGTCAAAAGGCGCGTCGACGTAACCGTAAGGTCCCTCCATCATATCGTGACGGTCAATCTCTTCCACCACCGCCCTGTCGTAATTATCCCCGTAAAAACAGGGGAAAAGAAAAACATCGTTAAACACGTAACTAAGCCCCAGCAGCTTCTCCGCGTCGGCCGAAATATCGGGAAGTTTCATGCCGTGGAAATCAAAAAAAGCCTCCTCCCCGTCGCGTTTCAGCCACCGTCTTTTCAACTCGGCGAAAGCCGCCCGGCGGTACTGCTCGCGAAAAAACGAGGGAGCGACTCCCGTCTCGCGAGCCACCCCCTGCACGAAATAAGCCAACGTCCGGCCAATCGACCAGTGCAAATACCTCCGTCCCGCCAGCGTGTTATCAATTAATTTCATTATAAATTTGTTTTGATCAGACGCGAATCTACGGAATTTTTCGCCCCCGCCGGGGCGCGAAGGCAAAAAACGGGGCGACCATTTCCCAGCAACGCCCCGGGAACACGGGAGAAGGTTCTAAACAGTTAGGAAGCGCCCCGCGAACTCGCGAGAAGGTTCTAAACAATTTAGAAACGCCTCCCGAACTCACGGGGCGCATCCCGGTAACAACATGTCGAGGGCGCACACGGAGGTGCGCCCCTACAGCATACTCCAATGGCTTCGACAGGCTCAGCCACCGGGGCTGTGGCTTCGACAGGCTCAGCCACCGGGGAGGTGGTGGCTTCGACAGGCTCAGCCACCGGGGAGGTGGTGGCTTCGACAAGCTCAGCCA
>JAIRXZ010000079.1 GCA_031267995.1 Odoribacteraceae bacterium
TCTCTTTGTATAAATGAAAATTCGATTTGTATAAATAGATATTCACTTTGTATGGATGGAATTTTTACTCGTATGGATGGAAACTATCTTTGTATAAATGGAAGTTCGATTTGTATAGATAGATATTCACTTTGTATGGATGGAAATTTTACTCGTATGGATGGAAATAATCTTTGTATAAATGAAAATTTGATTTGTATAGATAGATATTCACTTTGTATGGATGGAAATTTTACTCGTATAGATGGAAACTATATTTGTATAAATGGAAGTTCGATTTGTATGTATGAAAGTTTGATTTACATATACAAAAACTCTATTTATATAAATAGAAACTCCAATAGCGTGGGTAGCCATCAAGAAACCATGAATAGAGGCAAAAAAACTACGAATAGAAGTCTGGAAACCACGTGTGGAAGCAAGAAAACCAGGAACAGAAGCCAGGGAACCACGCAGGAAAGCAAAAAAATCGGGAATAGAAGCTAGAGAACCATGCGGGGAAACAAGAAAACCACGAATAGAAGCCTGGGAACCACATGGGGAAGCAAAAAAACCAGGAATAGAAGCCTGAAAACCACGTGGGGAAGCAAAAAAACCACGAATAGAAGCCAGGAAACCACGTGGGGAAGCAAAAAAAACACGAATAGAAGCCAGGTAACCACGCGGGGAAGCAAGAAAACCGGGAATAGAAGCCAGGGAACCACGAACGAAAGCCGCGAAACCACGGGGAGAGCCGTGTTCGCGGTGAAATTAACCCGCTCGAAAAGAAAAACTTGGGAAATAACCGGGAAAACTACCGGTCGGGAAACGCGGCGGCGTCAACGCGTGACGAGCACCTTATCTATACGGGCGCCGTCCATGTCCACGATCTCCATCTTGAACCCCTGCCAGGACAACTGCTCGCCCTCCGAGGGAACCCGCTGCAACAAATCCAGGATCAGGCCACTGAGGGTATTATACTCGTGCTCGCCGTAAAGATCCTGCATGTCAAAATGCTCGAGGAAATTATAAAAAGAGTACTGCCCGTCGACGAGCCATCCCCCCTCCTGCCGCTTGACAATCTCCGGCTCCTCCCCCACCTCCGGCACCTCGCCGATCAAGGCCTCGAGAATATCCTTCAGGGTGACGATGCCGAGAATATCGCCAAACTCGTCCGTGATGATCCCGTACTTCACGCGCGCCTTCTTGAACTGCTCCAGGGTGGTGTAGACGCTGAGGTTTTCGGGCAGGTAATTCGCCGGCCTCACGATATCCTCCAGGGAAAATTCCGGCGACTCCAGCTTGAGGAAAAGATCCTTCAAGTAGACCACCCCCAGCATCTTATCGAAATTGCCGTCGAACACGGGATAGATATTGAACAGGTTCTCCTGCACCTTTTCCCGGACGCGGGGCGCCTCCTCGCGGATGTCCAGCCACACGAGATCGGTGCGGTGCGTCATGATCGACCCCACGTCGCGGTCGCCGAGGTTGAACACCCGCCCGACGATGTGCTGCTCAACGGCTTGCACCTCGCCGTCGTCGTACCCCTCGCGGATGATCGCCTTGATCTCCTCCTCCGTCACCTTGCCCTCATCGTCGCCCCGGTCAATCCTCAGCATCCTCACCAGCAGCGATGTACTGCATGACAGCAGCCACACGAAGGGCGTCGCCACGAACGAAAGGAGATTCATCGGCTTCACCATCAACATCGACACGCGCTCGGCCTTGCTCATGCCCAACCGCTTCGGCAGCAACTCGCCGAGCACCAGCGTCAGGTAGGTGACCACCACCACGATGGCCGTCTTCGCCACCGCGATGGCGTAAGGCTCGAGCGCCTCCACGCGCGCCACCACCTCCGCGAGGTCGGCCGCGAAGGCCTCCCCGGAGTACAGCCCGGTGAGGATGCCCGTGAGCGTGATGCCTATCTGCACGGTGGAGAGGAATTTATCGGGGTTCCGGGCGAGATCCAGCGCCTTTCCCGCCGCGCGGCTCCCCTTCCTGGCGTCCACCTCGAGGCGCGACTTGCGGGCGGAGATCAGCGCTATTTCCGACATGGAGAGAATGCCGTTTAGCAGGATCAGGGCGAGTATGATCATGATTTCCATCGTTCGGGCGTCAAGCGATTACGCGGTTGCCGGGATGAAGAAGGTCATTATCCAGTAAATGATCCCGGACATCGCGATGGTGGCGGGGATGGTGAATACCCAGGCAGCCATGATGTTGGTGGCCGTCGCCCAGCGGACGGAGGCGACGCCTTTCGTGATGCCCGTGCCGATGATGGAGCCGGTGATGGTGTGCGTGGTGCTGACGGGAACGCCCAGGACGGCCGTCCCGATGAGGGTGAGCGCCCCGGAGGTTTCGGCGCAGAATCCTTGCACGGGTTTGAGCTTGGCGAGGCCGTCGCCAAGGGTTTTCATCACTTTTTTCCCGCCAACGACGGTGCCGAGGGCGATTACCGTGTAGCAGGTGATAATGAGCCACGTGGGGATGTAAAATTCCCCGTTGGCGTACAGGTATTCGTCGACGAAGGCGCTCTTGCCGGCCACGCTGAAGAGGAGCACGGCGATGATTCCCATCGTTTTCTGCGCGTCGTTAGCCCCGTGCCCCAGGCTGAAGATGGCCGAGGAGAGCATTTGCATGCCCTTGAAAAGTCCCTCCACCTTCATCGGGTGGCGGCGACGGAATACCAACATCGTGAGGCACATCATGAAAAAGCCCAGCAGCAGGCCGATCAAGGGCGATAAGACGATGAATATGGCGATTTTGAATATGCCCGAAAAGAGCAGCGCCGCGCTCCCGTGGGCGAACCACGCGGGGCCGATCATCCCCCCGATCAGGGCGTGCGACACGCTGATGGGCAGGCCGAAACGGGTGCAGATGGCTACCCACAGTACCGACCCGATGAGCGCCGACAGGATCAAATATTCGTTCATCAACTCCTGGTGCACGATGCCGCCGCCCATGGTTTTGGCCACGTGCACGCCGAAGATGAATATGGCGGCGAAGTTCCAAAAGGCCGCCCACAGCACCGCCGTGGTGGGCGAGAAGACGCGCGTGGCCACGATGGTGGCGATGGAGTTGGCGGCGTCGTTCATCCCGTTGAGGAAGTCGAAAAGGAGCGCTATGACGATGGTAATGATGACGATGGTGAGCATCGGTCAGGCGAATTTGATGATGATCCCGCGTACCACGTCGCTGACCTCTTTCGCGCGGTCGGTGGTGTCCTCCAGCACTTGGACGATGTTTTTTAGCTTTACCAGCTCGATGGCGTCCTTCTCCGTGGCGAAGAGTTCGCCGACGTAGCTCTCGAAGAGTTCGTCCACGTGGTGCTCAATCCGCGAGATTTCCTTGCACATTTCTTGTACCGGTTGGGGGTTTTTCTGGAGGCTGTCGAGCCTTCCTATGATGTTTTTCAGGAGGTTGGCGTCCTGCTGGATGCACTCGCCGATCTCCGTTAGCTTGTCGTCAATTTTGTCCGGGGCGTAGGTGACAACGCGCCGCGCGGCGTCGTGGATGTGATCCAGGAAGGTGTCCAGGCGGGCGCCGAGGAGGTTAATGTCCTCCCGGTCAAAGGGCGTCACGAAGGTTTTGTACAGCTCCCCGTAAATGGTGGCCGTCACCTTGTCCCCGTGCTGCTCGTGTTCCTTGATCTCCTTATATAAGGTGCGACGACGCGACGATTCAGGCTCGCGCAGCAACTCCGTCAGGCAGGCGGCCGCCTTTTCGGAGCAGCCGGCCGCTTCGTCGAACAGCGGGTAAAACTTTTTCTCCTTCACTACAAACAACTGAAAAAACCTATCTATCTTCATATTATTTAATTATGTCTATTCCTTTTTAATCTTTTTCCCCGCCCGGGTACGGTGCGAATCGCGGGCTAAAGTACAGATTTATTTGATATGAACGATAATCTTCGTGAAATTTTAGGGATGACAGGGGGGCGGCAAGGAGGGGCGCGGGCGGGGATAAAAGCTCTTTTCCGGCGCCCTTCCCGCGTTGCCGTTGCCGCTCGAAGGGGCGGGAGGGGATAACGTCAACCCCGCGCCGGTGGAGGGGAACAAGAAAAAAAGGGTATCGTCACGATACCCCTTTTATCTCACGCGCGGTTACAACTCATTCTCACCGCGTGCAATCTCACCATGTTGCAAAATGTCAAAGCCGAAGGCTTTTTATTTACTGGTGATTCTCAACCCTATAACCTTATCCACAACTTTAAACAATTTCTTGTTTCGCGAGATGACGGGGATCGTCGGCATGTGGTGGATCCCCTCTCTTTTATCCCGTCCGCCGGATTGTTCCCGCAGGGGATGGTAGCGCGAATATACACCTTTTCATGGCCTGAATGCAAGTTTTAGATGGGGTGCTTTTTATGTTTTACATCATTTTTAGGAGATATACCATGAAAATGGTAGGGTATCCGACAGAAAAACGAAGAAATACCACCTCCGGGGGGACGCCCGCGGGAGGCTTGCCGTTTATGAAAATAATCGTACTTTTGCCCCGTTTTAACAATAAAGATGATGAATACCGATCCAGAGACATATCACCCCAATGATGAAACAACCAAGCAGTTAAGCCTACATTACCAGGAGATCATTCGCCTGCTGGGGGAGAATCCCAGGCGCGAGGGGCTGCTGGCGACTCCCACGCGCGTCGCCAAGTCCATGCAGTTCATGATGCGCGGTTACGAGCAGAACCCGCAGGAGATCCTCCGCTCGGCGCTTTTCAAGGAGAATTATCGCCAGATGGTGATCGTGAAGGATATCGAGGTCTATTCCCTGTGCGAGCATCACCTGTTGCCCTTTTTCGGACGGGCGCACGTGGCTTATATCCCAGACGGTTACATCACGGGACTGAGCAAGATCGCCCGCGTGGTGGAGGCTATTGCCAGCCGCCTGCAATTGCTGGAACGGATGACGCGCGACATCAAGACCTGCATCCAGGAGACGCTGAAACCGCTGGGGGTGGCCGTCGTTATCGAGGCGCAACACATGTGCATGGTCATGCGCGGGGTGCAGAAGCAACATTCGGTGACGACTACTTCCGATTTTAGCGGTGCCTTCGAGAAGCTGGCCACGCGGGAGGAGTTCATCCGGCTAATCAGTAATAAATTCCATTAACCCTAATAAATTAACATGAAAAGAGCATTTATCTTCCCCGGCCAGGGCGCCCAGTTTTCTGGTATGGGAAAAAGCCTCTACGAGAGCAACCCGACGGCCAAGGATCTGTTTGAACGCGCGAACGAGATCCTCGGCTTCCGCATTACCGACCTGATGTTCAACGGGACGGCCGAGGAGTTGAAACAGACCAAGGTCACGCAGCCGGCTATTTTCCTTCACTCGGTCATCCTGGCCGGGGCACTGGAGGAGCGGCCGGGGATGGTGGCGGGGCACTCCCTCGGCGAGTTTTCCGCTTTGGTGGCCTGCGGCGCGCTTTCTTTCGAGGACGGTTTGCGCCTGGTGCGCGTCCGCGCGTTGGCCATGCAGAAGGCTTGCGAGGCCAATCCCTCCACGATGGCCGCCGTGCTGGGGCTACCCGACGAAGAGGTCGAGCGGGTGCTGGAGGAGATTGACGAGGTGGTGGTCACGGCCAATTATAACTGTCCCGGACAACTTGTTATCTCCGGTTCCATCAAGGGCATCGAGGTCGCGGCCGAGAGGCTGAAGACTGCCGGCGCCAAGCGCGTGCTCCCGCTTAGCGTGGGAGGTGCTTTTCACTCCCCGTTGATGGCTCCGGCCAGGGAGGAGCTGGCGGGGGCTATCCTCGATACCCCCTTCGCCGCGCCGTCGTGCCCCGTGTACCAGAATGTTAACGCGCTGCCCGTGACCGACCCGCGAGAGATTCAACAGAACCTGATCGCGCAGCTGACCGCGCCCGTGCGCTGGACGCAGACCGTGCGGTGCATGATTGCCAACGGGGCGACCTCCTTCCTGGAGATAGGCCCCGGCAACGTGCTGCAAGGACTCGTCAAGAAGGCGAGCACGGAGGTGGAGATCGCCGGTATCTCCTGATTCACCGGGGCGCGCTCCGGATGGTAACAAGCGGCGGGCGAGAGAAAAAAGGTATTTCTTTTCTCGCCCGCCGGATTTTTCCCTACCTTTCACCGTTGATTTCACCCAATCGCCATGACAGAAAAGAATAGGAAACACCGCAAGCAGCAACATCTGATCAAGATTGTCATTATTTTGATCATTAGCGCCGGGATCGTCGCCCTCTTCCCCAAGAGCGCGCGTTTCGATTATACTTACCAGCAGGGAATGCCCTGGCTACACGAGACGCTGACCGCCCCGTTCGATTTCCCCATCCACAAGACCGCGGAGGAGTTAAAGAAGGAGGCTACCGAAATCGAGCGGCAGCACCCGCCGATATTTAACCAGGTGGAGGAGGTAGGCCAGGCGCAGGTCAGTCGCTTCCGCGATAAGGTGAGCAAATACGCTCCCGGTGGCGCCCTTGTCGATAAGTTGCAGGAGATTTTCCGGAAGGGTATCATCCAGCTGCCCGAAGAGTTGCAGCGCGCGGAGCTGCCGGTGACAATCACGGTGGCCAGAAGTGATAATTTCGCGCGGGAGGTGGGTTTCGACCAGCTCTACACGCCCAAAAAGGCGTATGCCGCGCTGGTCGAGTGTATCAACGGCATGAATCTCCCGCGGGAAACCAGGCAGGAGCTGATCAGTCTCAACCTGAATGATTACCTGAAACCTAATCTTACCTACGACAGGCAAAAGACCCGCGTCGCCCTGGAGAGACGGCTCAAGGAGATTAACCAAACGCACGGCGTGGTGCGCCGGGGCGAGACGATTATCGCCAGGAACGAGTGGGTATCTCCCGAAAAGTTCGCGGTGATTGAATCCCTCAAGAGCGAGCAGACCAAAACCACGGGGAGTACCCGCGCCAGGGTGTTTGGGTCGATTTCGCAGGCGATTCTGACGCTGATTGCCATCGCGAGTTTTTCGATTTTCCTCTATTTCTCGCGGAAACGGCTTTTTTATAGCAACAAGGATTTCGTTTTTCTCCACTGCATGTTCCTGCTGACGGTGCTCGCGGCGCTTTCCAGCCGCTTCCTGCATATCAACGTGCTGCTGGTGCCGGTGCTCTTCTTTCCCATCATCGTCAACATATTGTTCGGGAGCCGGGCGGCGCTGTTTCTACTGCTGGGCACAAGTCTGTTGACGGCCTATCTTGCCCCAAACAGCTACATGTATATCTTCATGCAACTGGCCGGCGGGATTGTCTCCATCTATAGCCTCACGCACCTCCAACGGCGGGGGCAGCTATTCCTCGCGGTTACCCTGGTGTTGACCACCTACGTGCTGGTGTATAGTGCGTTCACGCTGATCTCGCGGGGCGCCTTCTCGGTGGAAGACCTGCTCGCGCTCGCCTCCCTGACGGGGAATGCCCTGCTGCTCTGCCTGGCCTACCCGGTGCTCTACCTCGTGGAAAAGCTGTTCGGGTACACCTCGGAGATCAGCCTGTTGGAGTTTTCCAACCCCAATCACCCCCTCCTGCGCCTCCTAACGAAGCGCGCGCCGGGTACGTTCCAGCACTCGCTGATGGTGGCCAATCTCGCGGAGGAGGCCGTTTATCACATCGGGGGAAGCCCGCTGCTGGCGCGCACGGGGGCTATGTATCACGACATTGGGAAGACTCACGCCCCCATTATGTTTATCGAAAACCAGGCCGGGGGAGTGAACCCGCACGATTCGCTCGATTTTGACGAGAGCGCCCGCGCCATCATCGATCACGTCGCCCGCGGGGTGGAGTTGGCGCACAAACACAACCTGCCGGAGGCAATCATTAATTTCATCCGCACCCACCACGGCAGGAGCAAGGCGAAATATTTCTACTTCTCCTATAAGAATAAGTACCCCGACCGCGAAGTGGACGAGGCGATCTTTACCTACCCCGGCCCCGACCCCAGCAGCAAGGAGTGCGCCGTCGTGATGATGGCCGACGCCGTCGAAGCCGCCTCGCGAACATTGGAGGTCAAAAACGAGGAGAACATCGGCAAGCTGGTCAACGATCTTATCAACGCGCAACTGCAAGAGGGGCGATTCAACAGCGCGGACATCACCTTCAAAGACATCGCCACGGTAAAACGGGTCTACGCCGAGCAGTTGGTCAATATCTACCACGCGCGCATCAGCTACCCGAAGTTGGAGAGCGAACAGCCGCGGGACGAGGAGGATCGTCACGAGATTAACAGACCCTAACGAAAACCTTGTTAATTGGCCGCATAAAAAACGTTAAACCCCCACCGACACGTCAATCCATCGTTACATTTGCGAACACAAACTCGCCGTAACATGGATATTGTCGTGGAAAATGTAACGAAACACTTCGGTCGCCGGAAAGCCATCGACGCCATCTCTTTTAACGTGAAAAGGGGGGAGAGCGTCGGACTTTGGGGACCCGGTGGATCGGGAAAGTCCACCACGATGAAGATCCTCGCGGGAATCCTCTCCCCCGATCACGGAAACGTCACCTTCAACAACGAACACCCGGCAAAACTGAAACACAACATCGGCTACATGGCCGAGCACAATCCCGTGTACGAAAACATGAATGTCGTCGACTTCCTCCTCCTGTCCGGCGAACTACACGGCGTCCGGCAAGCCACCGCGAGGATCGCGAACATCGTGCACCTCTGCGGATTGGAGGAAGAAAAACACAAAAATACCGGGGAGCTATCCAGGGGTTGCCGCCAACGGCTGGGTATCGCGCAGGCGCTCGTTCACGACCCGGACGTGCTGATCCTCGACGAGCCGACAACGGGACTTGACCCGAAGCAGATCGCCAAGATCAGGGAGATCATCCGCGTCATCGGGAAGGGAAAAACCGTCATCATCGGCTCGCACCTCATCGCGGAGATCGAAACCACCTGCGGCCGCGTCGTCATCATGAACGAGGGCAAAATCGTGGCCAGCAAAAACGTCGCGGAGCTGCGCGACGCGTCGGACAAGAACACCCGCCTGAAGCTATCCATCAAGGGCGGCGACCGTCGGCAGGTCAAGGAAGCCTTGGGAAACTTGCCGGGCATCCACCGGGTAACCGAAATCGAAAACCACTGCCTGGAGCTGACGTGCGAGAGCGATGTGAAATCCGCCATCTTCGACATGTGTCAACGCGAACACTGGTATATCGCGGAGCTAACCCCCGTGCCCGCCCGTCCGGAAGACATCTTCCAGCACGTCACGCGAAAATAACCACGCGCCATGATGAAAGTAATCGTCAAAAAAGAGTTATCCGCGAGCCTGCACGCGCCCTTCACCTACGCCACCCTCGCGCTCCTCGCGTGGAGCGCCGGCCTTATCTACTGGTTCTCCAACATCAACATCTTCTACCGCGGGGAAGTCTCCCTGGAATCGCTCTTTCAAACATTCGAGTGCAGCCTGCTGCTGCTCGTCCCGCTGCTCACCATGAAAAGCATCGCCCGCGAACGCGAAACCGGCACGCTCGACCTCCTCTTCTCCAAGCCCGTCAAAACGTGGGAAATCATCGGGGGAAAATACTTCGCCATCCTCCTCCAGGCCGCCTTCTTCCTGGCCATCACATCGATCTACTACCTCACGGTCTCCCTCCTGAGCGAGGTAGACCACGCCATCGGCATGTGCGGGTACGTCGGGCTACTGCTGCTGGCATCGTGCTACATCAGCATCGGCATGTTTGCCTCCTCGCTCACGCGCAAGCCATTGATCGCCCTTCCGGTCGCCTTTCTGCTGCTCTGCAGCCTCCAATTCCTCTTCCGCGTCATCGCCGATTTGAGCGAAGGCACCCTCCTCTCCTCGTTCTCCCGCTTCCTCTCCGCGGACGAACACTTCAAAAACATCTCGCGAGGCATCATCGACACGCGGGATTTAATCTACTTCTGTTCCATCACCACCCTATTCCTCGCCTTAACGAGGCACTACACGCTCCGCTCGAAAACCCGGTAAACCCATCGGACAGTGAAGAAACAACGCCCCCTCTCCAACTGCGTCCTCGCGCTGCTCGCGGTGAACATACTCTCCTGCCTCCTCTTCGTACGCCTGGACGTAACCTCCAACAGGCAATACTCGCTCAGCCCGGTCAGCAAATCCATCATCGCGCGGGTAAACGAGGACATCTCCGTGGATCTATACATGTCCAGCGGCCTCTCCCGCGAGGAACGCCGACTGGGGAAAGAGTTCGTTCACCTGCTAAAAGAGTACAGGGGCATACATCGCCACCGCTTCTCCATCAACGTGATCACCCCCAACACGGAAGAAGACCAACTGATGGCGCTGGAGCGAGGCATCGAACTCGTCTCGCGCGAAACGGTCGACCGCGACATGGTACAACTGCGCACCATCCTGTTCGGGGCGACAATCCGCGTGGGCAACCGCGTCACCGTCATCCCCCGCATCATGCCCTTCACCCCGTTGGAATACGAATTCACGCGCGTCCTAAAAGAAAACCGCGAGACGGTAAAACCCGTCATCGGCCTCGTGACGGGACACGGGGAGATTCACCCGAACGACATCTCGCTGGTAATCGGCGAAATCTACCCCGTCGCCGAAATCGAGAGCCTCTTCATGCACCCGCGCGTCGACCTTTCCCGCTACAAAGTCATCTGCATCATCGGCCCCGCGGACAGCTTCTCCCCGCTGGAACTCGACCTCCTCGAGGAATACGTGGAGCGCGGCGGTCGCCTCTTCATCGCCCTCAACCACGCGGTAGGCAAGGCGGGACTCACCCCCACCTACGGCTTCATCAACCGCGTGGGCATCGAGGAATGGCTCGAACACTTCGGCCTGAGAATCAAGTACGACTTCATCGTCGACCGCAACAGCAACGTCGTCTCGATCACCCGCCCGCCGAGCTTCCTCTCCTCCTTCCCCAGGCGCCTCAACTTCCCCTACGCCCCCGTCATCGTCGACTTCAGCAAGCACCTCATCACCGAAAACCTCCGCGCCATCTCCCTCGAATACGCCAGCAGCATCGAAGCCATCCCCTCCCCCGCCGGCTACACCTTCACGTGGCTGGCAAAAAGCTCCTCCATGTCCGGTGTCAAGGAAATACCCGTCGTCATCAACTCGTTACAGACGACAAAATCGCACGACTTTAACAAATCGAAACGCACCGTCGCGGCCCTCCTGGGCAACGAACAAACGGGCGGCGCCATCGTCACCATCACCAACGCGGACTTCATGCAGGACGCTTTCTACTCCCCCACGCGCCACGACAACATCAACTTCGTCGCGAACGCCATCGAATGGCTCGCCGACGACTCCGGACTCATCAACCTCAGGAACAAATACGTCACCCGGCAACCCGTCACACCCGTCACCTACCTCGCCCGCGCCACCCTCCAGGTCATCAACCTACTCCTCCCGCCCCTCCTCGTCGGGCTAATCGCCCTGTGGGCGCGACAAAAAAAACGGCGGAAAAGACTCCGCCGCATGTACTCCAACGAGCTATAACGTCACATCCGCTGCATCTCCGCCTGGATCGTCCGGTACAGCTCGTCGCTCACCGGGCACAGGGGCAGCCTCAAGCAATTCTCCCTGATCATCCCCTGCGCGTGCAACGCCGCCTTCACGCCGGCCGGGTTCCCCTCCTCGAAAAGAGCCTTGTACAGGAAACGCGACCGGTAATGAATCGCCCTCGCCTCGGCAAACTCCCCCTCCAGCGCCCGATGAATCATCATCGAACACTCGTACGGCAACACGTTCGCCATCACCGAAATCACCCCCTCGGCGCCGATAGAAATAAACGGCAAGGCCACCGAATCATCCCCCGAAAGCAACAAAAAATGATCAGGCTTCCCCGCGGCAATCGCCGTGGCCTGCTCGAAACACCCCGAAGCCTCCTTCACGGCAATAATATTCTCGAACTCCCGCGCCAGCCTCAGCGTTGTCTCGGCGCCGATATTCACGGAACAGCGTCCCGGCACGTTATACAAAATCAGCGGCAGGGGCGACCGTTCGGCAATCGCCTTGAAATGGCGATACAACCCCTCCGCCGACGGCTTGCTATAATAAGGCGCCACCGTCAGGATCGCGTCCCCGTGCCTCAGGTAAGGCAACTCCTCCAGATCCTCCAGCACCACCGCGGTATTATTCCCCCCCACCCCGATCACGATAGGCAACCGCCCCGCGTTACACTCGGCAATCACCTCCACCACGCGCTCCCGCTCCTGCCACGAAAGCGTCGCCGCCTCCGACGTAGTACCCAGCGCCACCAGGTAATCCACCCCCCCGTCCGTCACGTACGCCACCATCTCCCGCAGCGACTCCTCGTCCACCTGTCCCGCCCCGTCAAACGGGGTCACCAGGGCTACTCCAACACCGGAAAACTTTTTCATAACCTATATATCACGCGTTTTAACCCCGCTCAACAACTCGCCCAGCCGATCCGGGAAAGCCCCCGTCGCGTTCGACCCCTCGAACACGATATCGCACTGGAAACCCTCGCGCTCCATCCCGATCTTGCACTTGGCCCTGGACGAACGGAGAATATAATCCCCCACGCTGTCCGGCCCGGACGACAGATCAATCAGCAAATCGTAAGAAAAATGCACCATCTCGTGCAGCCTCGCGTTCACGAACCGCCCCGACAGGGAAACATCCTCCTCGTTCACGTAAACGGCCCCCGCGTTCCTCCCCCTCGCGGCAGGCTCCCCCACCTCCAGGATCAGCATCTCCACCTTCACCTTACCCGCCAGCACCGCCCGCGAACGCTCCAGCAGCGACGCGGGAACAGCCCCACCCACCCCGAACACGAGACACGTGCGCGCCGTCTGGAAATTTTGGAACGACAACTCGCGATCCACGCGAAATGATCGCCGCGCCAATCTACTCTTTTTCAGATTTTTCTTGAAATTATCAAACATACCGTCCTCTTAATTAGATAAATATCTTCACGCAAAAGTAACAATAAAAATAGAACTCCCCCTCCTTTGTTAGGATTCGTACAAAAAAAACTATTTCTTCGATTTTTGCCCCGAATACTTGCGCGGCTCGCGACGTTTCCCTACATTTGCCACCCGAAAACAAGGACTCGTAGCTTAATGGATAGAGCACCTGGTTACGGCCCAGGAGGTTGTGGGTTCGACTCCCGCCGAGTTCACGAGTCAGACTGCCCGAGCAGTCCAAACTGAAAATTAAGGGTTCTTGTTTAGATGCTATTTCGTACAACACGCGAAATAGCATTTTTTATGCCCCTTCGGGTCTTCGCGCATCCCCCAACAATACACTGGTAAACAACACGACGAGGGCGCACACGCAGGTGCGCCCCTACAACATTTTCCAATAACCATTGAGCCTTGGCTTCGACAAGCTCAGCCACCGCGGCTGTGGCTTCAACAAGCCCAACAACCACCGCGGTAGCTAAGCCTGTCGAAGCCCAAACAACAAAAGCCAACAATCATGCCCCCGGCGCTGGCGCGGACTTGTAGTCCGTGCCAACGAAAGACCATCTTTTCCGGTGGAGGCACGGGCT
>JAIRXZ010000098.1 GCA_031267995.1 Odoribacteraceae bacterium
GTCCCCGGCGCAAACCTACTATTACGACGAGACGAAGACCTTCCACGAGGATGGATTTACCTACCAATGCGACAACGACGAGGGGAATATCAGGCTCTACAACAGTCAAAATCGGTTCGTGTACACCGAGAAAACGTACCGGGACGGGAGTAAACTGCCGGAGGATATTGCCAGGGGACGCATCCACGCGATCGAAGAGGAGAATTGGACAAGGCCGAAAGCCAGGTCTATCGCGAATGACACTTTCTCCGCGGGGGAAAAGGCAATCGTTAAAGGATGGCGCTACGGGATACAGATGATGATCGACACGGATACGGGGAAGGTGACGGAGGTCGTATTTTTCTTCTCGGCCAGATCGCCTTACGCGCGGATCCTTCCCTCCACTTACCGCGAGATCGAGCGGCGGCTGAAAACGGAGATATGGTTCACGATAACGGACGTCGGGAAGCAGTTGAATTTCGCCTCGCTGACCTGGGGGCACGAAGTCAAATAGCCAAATTACCCTGTAACCCGTGAAAAAAAAGAATAATCGCCATCGTAGCATAAAAAGATGAACAAGACACTGAAACTTGCGTTACCGCTTCTGATCGCAGGGATGGCCGTCAGCCCGTCCCCGGCGCAAACCTACTATTACGACGAGACGAAGACCTTCCACGAGAACGGCTTCACCTACCAGTGCGACAACGACGGGGGGATAATTACCCTTTATAACAGTCAAAACAGGCTCACGTACGCGGACAAAACCTACAAGGACGGAAGCCGGTTGCCGGAGGATATATACAGGGGACGCGTCCACGCGATAGAGGAGGAGCATTGGAGCAGGCCGAGGGTAAGGACTATCGTGAACGACGCGTTTTCCCCCGCAGAGAAGGCGATCGTCAAGAAGTGGCGTTTCGTGATTTCCATGTTGATTGACCCCGACACGGGGAAGGTGGCGGAGGTCATCTTTTACCTTCCGATCAAATCCCCTTACACGCGAATCCCCCCCTCCACCTACTACAAAATCGAACAGGGACTGAAAAAGGAAATCTGCTTCACGATGACGGAGACGGGAAAACAACTGAACTACGCCCTACTCTCCTGGGAACACGAAGTCAAATAACCCGTGAGAAAAGAACATGCGAAAAATCCCGGTAGCAACCGCCCCCGATGGCGGAAAACCGCCCCGATGCGCACCATTGGAACAATTCACCCCAAAATAAAATCCACACAACATCAAACAACAACACATGGCAAACATGGTAAAAGTAGAACACCTGTCGCACCGGTATAACGAACGCTGGGCGATCAGGGACATTAATTTTGAAATCGCGCGAGAAGGAATCGTCGGCCTGCTGGGATCCAACGGCGCGGGCAAATCCACCACGATGAACATCATCTGTGGCGTCCTGCGCCAGACCGAGGGCGAGGTCTTCATCAACGGCGTCAGCCTGCGGGAGCGCCCCGTGGAGGCCAAGCGCCAAGTCGGCTTCCTCCCGCAGAAGCCCCCGCTGTACCCCGACTTCACGGTGGAGGAGTACCTCACCTATTGCGCCGACCTGCGGATGGTCGAGAAGTCAAAAATCAAGCAATCCGTCGCCACGGCGGCGGAGCGATGCGGCGTCACCCACTTCCGCGAGCGGCTGTTGAAAAACCTCTCCGGCGGCTACCAGCAGCGCGTGGGCATCGCGCAAGCCATCGTCCACGACCCCGCCTTCGTGGTGCTGGACGAGCCGACGAACGGCCTCGATCCCAACCAAATCGTGGAGGTGCGCCACCTGATCCGCGACATCGCCCGCGAGCGGTCGGTGCTCCTCTCCACGCACATCCTCTCCGAGGTGCGCGCCACGTGCGACGAGATCAAGATGATCGAGCAGGGCGAGCTGGTGTTTGCCGGCACCGTCGACGCGTTTGACAATTACATCGCGCCCAACACCCTCCTGCTCACGTTGCAGCAGCCGCCACCGCCGGCGGATCTCCTCGCCATCGAGGGCGTCGGGGAGGTGAAAGAGCTGGGAGGCCCCCGCCTGCGCCTCGGCTTTGACGGCGACGCGGCCACTGCCCGGCGCGTGGCCGAGCGGTGCGTGGCCGCCGACTGGGGGTTGATAGAGATCACGATCGAGAAGAGTTCCATGGACGCCGTCTTCGCGCGCCTGTCAAGAAAATCCAATAACTAACGACTATGAGAAGAATATACAAGATCGCCAAAGCGGAGTTGTTCACGCTGTTTTACTCGCCGATCGCCTGGTTTATCCTGGTGGTTTTCGCCTTCCAGACGAGTCTCACTTTTACCGAACTGATGCAGGAAGCCCTCCAGCGGCAGACGATGGGCTACGGGGGCGCGTTCCTGACGGCCAACATTTTCGGGGGCATGAGGGGTCTGTTTACCGTGGTGCAGAATTACCTCTACCTCTACGTCCCCCTGCTGACGATGGGGCTAATGAGCCGCGAGTACAGCAGCGGCACCATCAAGTTGCTCCACTCCTCGCCCGTGACGGCGCGCCACGTGATCCTCGGCAAGTTCGGCGCCATGATGTGTTACGGGCTGTTGCTGGTCGGCATCCTCCTGGTGCAGGTGATTTTTGCCGCCTCCACCATCCGCGTGTTCGACCTGCCGGCGGCGCTTTCCGGCCTTCTCGGCCTCTACCTGCTCATTTGCGCGTACTCGGCCATTGGCCTGTTCATGTCCAGCCTCACCTCCTACCAGGTGGTTGCCGCCATCGGCACGCTGGTGCTGCTGGCCGTGCTCAACTACATGGGGCGCGTGTGGCAGAGCGTCGAGCTGGTGCGGGAGATCACCTGGTGGCTCTCCATTTCGGGGCGGTGCAACGAGTTTGTCGCCGGTCTCATTTGCAGCGAGGACGCGCTCTATT
>JAIRXZ010000127.1 GCA_031267995.1 Odoribacteraceae bacterium
GCCCCTACAGCATAATCCAGCGATATCCCGGCGATATCCCGCGAGGGGAAGGGCGACCGCAAAGGTCGCCCCTACAGCATAACCCGACAATAACCTGTAGGGGCGAAAAATCTTTCGCCCTTTCCCGCGTATGCACCCGTTCCGCCACCGGGAAACCGGCAAAAGCGATAACCCGACGGGGGCAACATGCGCAGGAAAGGGCACTCACGCAGGTGCGCCCCTACGGTTCGTTGGAGAATATAGTCGCGGGTCTATTTCAGGCTCTCGCGGGACAATTCCCCCTCCTCGCGAGACCATCCCCCCACCCCGTGGGAAGTTCCGGGAATTGCCACCGTCCCAATCCCCTTTCGTCACATTCCCGCCCGATTTAACACGATATTTGCATTATGACAACGAAACGCGTATCTTCGTGCCACTCTTAAAACCGAAACGACATGATTATTTCACGACAGACGCGCCACGGGGAAAGACGCGAACGACAAATCGAAAACGCGAACGCCACCACACCGTCTCCCGCCGGGCGCCAACGATAACCCCCCGAACATGGATGAAAGTACCTTTAAAAAATTGAAAACACTCGCCGGCGCAGCCAAGTACGATGCCACGTGCGCCTCCGCCGTTTCCGGCCGGCACCGGCATCGCGGCTGGGGCATCTGCCACGGGTTCTCCGCCGACGGGCGATGCATCTCCCTCCTGAAAATCATGCTTACCAACCACTGTATCCACGATTGCGCCTATTGTATCAATCGCCGGGAGAACGACGTCGCGCGCGCCACTTTTAGCGTCGCCGAGATAGTCGATCTCACGATGGAGCTGTACCGGCGGAATTATATCGAGGGGCTTTTCCTCAGTTCGGGCGTGCTGCGCGACCCCGATTACACGATGGAGCGGCTGGCGCGCGTGGCCAAGGAGTTGCGCGTCAATCGCCGCTTCAAGGGTTACCTCCACCTGAAGAGTATCCCCGGCGCCAGCCGCGAACTCGTGCACCAGGCGGGGTTGCACGCCGATTGCCTGAGCGTTAACGTGGAGATTCCCACCGAGGTGAACTTGCGCGCCATCGCGCCGGGGAAGAGTTTCCGGGATATTTTCCAACCGATGCGTTATATCCACGAGCACGCGTTGCAGAGTGCCAGGGAGCGGCGTTTTGATCACCGCGCGCCGCCTTTTGCCCCCGCCGGGCAGAGCACGCAGGTGATCGTCGGCGCCACGCCGGACACGGACAGGGAGATTCTCCGCCTCTCTTCCTCGCTCTACCGGGCGAGTACCATGCGACGCGTTTATTATTCCGCCTTTATCCCCGTTAACGCGGGGGATGACCGGCTGCCGAACGTCGATCGCCCGCCGCTGGCTCGCGAGCACCGGTTGTACCAGGCCGATTGGCTGCTGCGCTTTTACGGTTTCGAGCTGGACGAGCTGGTGGATGCCGGCCGGCCGTTCCTCGACCTGGATGTCGATCCCAAGCTGGCGTGGGCGCTGCGTCACCCGGCGATGTTTCCCGTGGATGTTAACCGCGCGGGGTTGCAGGATCTGCTTCGCGTTCCCGGCCTCGGCCCCCGCTCGGCGCGGTTTATCATGACGGCCAGGGGGCAGTTCCAGCTTGGCGCCGGGGAGCTGGTGAAGATCGGCTTGAGCTTTAAAAAGGCGCGGCATTTTATCTCGTGCAGGGATATCCCGCCGCGGGAGGTGTCGCCGGAGAGGGTGCGGGGGCTGCTCCTGCCGGCACGGCGGCGACGGGAGGAAGAGAGCTTGCCGCGGCTCCCGTTCAGGTTTGATTGAGTCCCGCGCGTGAGTACTTTTCTCCATGATGGCACTTTTAACGGGCTGCTTACCGCCCTTTTCGAGGCTTACCGGCGGGGGGAGTTTCCGGAGTTCCTGACGCGCGAGGGTGGGGAGCGGTCGCTTTTCGAGGGTTCTGTCGTTGTCATCCGCGCGGATGCTGTGAAGGCCGCGCGCGTTTGGGAGGGTGTCCGGGCGAGGATCTCCCCGTCGGCGCGCGCCGTGATCGTGGCTGCCTGGTTGTCGGAAGAACCGGGGGTGGATCGGCTGATTTTCCGCCACCTCCGCGGTATTATCGACGCGCCGGGCGACGCTGCCCGCAAGTTTGGCGCGGAGGCGCTGGAGTTGTCGCGGTTGGCGCGGAAGGTGGCGCGCGAACGGGAACGGGTGGTGCAGTTTCTCCGCTTCAGGATGACCGGCGACGGCACTTTCCTGGCTTTCGCGGAGCCTCTTTATGATGTGCTGGCGGGGGTTATCGATTACCTGGCGGATCGGTTCGAGAACGAGAGCTGGCTGGTGTACGACACGAAAAGGGAGATCGGGTTTTATCACCGGGATCGCCGCGTGAGCGAGATTTTGCCCGGCGATGCCTTGCCACCGCCGCTGGTGGCCACCCTGGAATGTCGCGATGTCGATGAAAAGGAGAGGCAATTGCAGGAGCTTTGGAAGTCGTACCTGGAGGCGACGACGATTCGCGAACGTCTGGACGCCCGACCGCGACGTGAACGGCTCCCCGCCCGGTTCTGGAAGTATTTCGAGGAGAAATAGGCGGGAGGGGGGCGTTTTTATTCCTCTCTTTCTTCCTTTTCTCCCGGTGACGGACGGCGGGCGGGCATGAAAAATCCCCGGAATCGCCGGCGTGACGGGGTTCCGGGGAGGGAGGATGACGGGGTTGGTGAATTTTTCTGTTTTGACCCGACTAATGGTTTACTCCGTTTTAAGCCAGCGGTCGAGCCAGGCGGCGAAGGTGCGTTGCCAGAGGATGCCGTTTTGACAGCCGAGCACCCAGTGGCTCTCTTCGGGGAAGTAGAGGTACTGCGCCGGGATGCCGCGCATGCGGGCGGTGTTGAAGGCGGCCATGCCCTGGGAGACGTCGATGCGGAAGTCCCTCTGGCCGTGAATGACGAGGATGGGGGTGTCCCAGTTGCCGGCGAAGCGGTGGGGGGAGTTGGCGTAGGTGCGACGGGCTACGCGGTTGTCGTCCCAGGGGGCGCCGCCGAGATCCCAGTCGGCAAACCACATCTCCTCGGTGGTGGCGTATTGCATCTCCAGGTTGTAGATGCCGCAGTGGGCGATGAAGGCTTTGAAGCGCTTCTGGTGGTGGCCGGCGAGGTGGTAGACGGAGTAGCCGCCGTAGGATGCGCCGATGCAGGCGAGGCGGTTGGCGTCGACGTAGGGTTCGCGGGCGAGGGCGTCGATGGCGGTGAGGTAGTCCTGCATGTTTTGGCCGGGGTAGTCGCCGCTGATCTGCTCGAGCCATTGCTGGCCGAAGCCGGGGAGGCCGCGACGGTTGGGGGCGACGACGATGTAGCCGTTGGCGACCATCATCTGGAAGTTCCAACGGTAGCTCCAGAATTGGCTGACGGTGCTTTGCGGGCCGCCCTCGCAGTAGAGGATGGTGGGGTAGCGCTTGGAGGGGTCAAAGCGCGGGGGGTAGATGATCCAGGTAAGCATTTGCTTGCCGTCGGTGGTGGGGATCCAGCGGGATTCCACGTTGCCGAGGGTGAGCTGGTCGAGGATGGGTTTGTTGATGAAGGTGAGTTCTTCGGCCTGACCGGTGGCGGGGTTTACCTTGTACAGTTCGGCGGGCTTGCTCATGGATACGCGGCTGGCCAGAAGGATGTCGCCGGCGGGCGCGACGGAGGTGTAGTTGTGGGTGCCTTCGGTGATTTTGAGTATTTTGCCGTCGTGGAGGGTGAGGCGGTAGATTTCGTCGGTGGCGTGGTGGTCGGAGATGAAGTAGAGGGTGTTGTTGTCCGCCCAGGCGAGGTGGGCGACGTGCTGGTCGAAGTCGCGGGTGTAGTCGCGTTTTTCCCCGGTGACGAGGTTCATGATGAAGAGGCGGGGCTTGTCGGCCTCGTAGCCTTCGCGTTCCATGCTTTCCCAGGCGAGGAGGGATCCGTCGGGGGAGAGGAGGGGGTTGTTGTCGTAGCCCATCATGCCCTCGGTGAGGTTGACGGTGGATCCGGTGATGATGTCGTGGAGGTAGAGGTCGGTGTTGGTGGATCGGGCGTAGTCGATGCCTTGTTTTTTGCGGGCGGTGTAGATGATGGCGCGACTGTCGTTTGTCCAGGCGAGTTGCTCGGTTCCGCCGAAGGGACGGACGGGTGATTCCCAGCGTTCGCCCTGGAGGATGTCCTTGCCGCCGGTGACGAGGGCGCCGGGGTCGAGGTCGGCGACGAAGGGGTGGGTGTAGGCGTCTACCCATCCGTCCCAGTGGCGGTAGAATTGGGTTTCGACGAGGCGGGCGTTGGCCTTGGGGAGGTCGGGGTGAAGGTCGTGGATGTCCTGCTCGAGCTTGACCTCTTTCAGGTAGAGGAGGCGGGATTTGTCGGGGGCGTAGAGGAATCCGTCGATGCCTCCCTCGATGTCCGTGACGCGGGCGAGGGCGGCGCCGTCGGGGTTGATTTCCCAGAGCTGGGTGGCGCCGTCGTTGGGGGCGAGGAAGGCGATCTTGCCGTCGGGAGTCCAGGCGGCCGCGGCCTCGTTGTAGTCGGTGTCCGTGAGGCGGGTGACGTGGCCGTCGGCGAGGCGGAGGAGGTAGAGGTCGGTGTAGGAGCGGTTTTCCTCTTTGTGGAAGTAGGTGACGGGGTAGAGGACGGTGGCGCCGTCGGGGGAGAGTTTAAATTCGCCCATGCGGCCGAAGCTCCAGAGTACTTCGGGGGTCATGATGTCGGAGGCGAGCTTGGTTTCCGCCGGTTTGTAGCCGGGGGCGGGCGCCACGGGGGGGGCTTGCTCGCAGGCTACCGCGGTGATGAGGATGAGGGCTACGCGGAGTGGTTTTTTCATGTTGTTTGTTTTAGGCGTGGGTTATTCGTTGGTTTTGGCGGATTTGTCTGCCTTGTCGGGTTTCGCGTTGGCGGGTTGTTGGGCGGGCTTCGCGGTTTGGAGGGGTTGGTCGAAGGCGATGGTGATTTTGGCGGCGAGTTCGTCGGCGAGTTCGGGGTTGTCCTCTATCAGTTGCTTGACGGTTTCCCTGCCCTGGCCGAGGCGGGTGTCGCCGTAGGAGAACCAGCTGCCGCTTTTTTTGATGACGTTGAGTTCCACGCCGAGGTCGACAATCTCGCTGGATCGGGAGATGCCCTCGCCGTACATGATGTCAAATTCCGCTTTTTTGAAGGGGGGGGCGACTTTGTTCTTGACTACTTTGACGCGGGTGTGGTTGCCGAAGATCTCCTCGCCTTCTTTGATTTGTCCCGTCCTGCGGATGTCCAGGCGGACGGAGGAGTAGAATTTGAGGGCGTTGCCGCCGGTGGTGGTTTCCGGGCTGCCGAACATGACGCCGATCTTGTCCCTGAGCTGGTTGATGAAGACGCAGCAGGTGTTTGTTTTGCTGATGGCGCCGGTGAGCTTGCGGAGCGCCTGGGACATGAGGCGGGCTTGCAGTCCCATGACGCTGTCGCCCATCTCTCCCTCGATTTCCGCCTTGGGGGTGAGGGCTGCCACGGAGTCGATGACGATGATGTCGATGGCGGCGGAGCGGATGAGTTGCTCGGTGATTTCGAGGGCTTGCTCGCCGTTGTCGGGCTGCGAGATGAAGAGGTTTTCGACGTTGACGCCCAGCTTTTCGGCGTAGAAGCGGTCGAAGGCGTGCTCGGCGTCGATGATGGCGGCGATGCCTCCCGCTTTTTGGGCTTCGGCGATGGCGTGGATGGCGAGGGTGGTTTTGCCGGAGGATTCCGGGCCGAAGATTTCGATGACTCTCCCCCGCGGGTAGCCACCAACGCCCAATGCCCGGTCGAGGGCGATGGAGCCGGTGGGGATGGAGGCGACGTCTTCCACGTGGGCGTCGCCCAGTTTCATCACGCTGCCTTTGCCGAAGTTTTTCTCGATTTTGTCGATGGTCAGTTGTAAGGCTTTCAGTTTGTCTTGATTCGTTTCGCTCATGTTATTTTTGTTTTACGTGGGAGTTTTCGCGAAAATAGTGAAAAATCACGGGTTTACGTCGGGGACGGGCTATTTTACCGCCGCTTCCCGGACGGGGGGGCGGGTGTAGCCGACCTCGGCGAACATTTCGTAGTCCCCGGCGACTTCCGTGCCGGGTGTCGTCAGCAAACCGCCCACGAGGGAGGCGTTGATGCCCGCGCGCAGCGCCCGACGCTGGAGCAAGGGGGACATCTGCCCGCGGCCGCCGGCGAAGCGGATGAAGGCGTCCGGGAGGATGAAGCGGAAGAGGGCGATGGTGGTGAGGATCTCCTCCTCCGGCAGCGGCGGACGGGACTCCAGGGCGGTGCCTTTTACCGGGGTGAGGAGGTTGAGGGGGACGGATTTCACGCCGAGTTCGCGCAGTTCGAAGGCGAGTTCGAGGCGTTGTTCCATGCTTTCGCCCATGCCGATGATGCCGCCGGAGCATATCTCCAACCCGACCTCGCGGGCGAGGCGGAGGGTGCGTTTTTTCTCCTCGATGGTGTGGGTGGAGCAGAGGGCGGGGAAGAAGGAGGAGGAGGTTTCCAGGTTACATTCGTAACGGGTGACGCCCGCTTCCTTGAGCATGAGCATCTCTTCCTTGCCGATGAGTCCCATGGAGGCGCACAGTTTCAGGCCGGTTTTTTGTTTGATGTCGCGATACATGTCGCAGAAGGCCGTCATCTCCCGCTGGTTCACGCGGCGACCGCTGGTGACCAGCGAGAAGCGGTTGACCCGGTGCCCGTCGTTTTCCCGCGCGACGGCGAGTACCTCCTCCGGGGCTTTTACCGGGTAGGTGGCGATGCCCGTGGCGTGAAAGGCGG
Source organism: Odoribacteraceae bacterium (assembly GCA_031267995.1). Classification (GTDB taxonomy): domain Bacteria; phylum Bacteroidota; class Bacteroidia; order Bacteroidales; family Marinifilaceae; genus JAIRKS01. The sequence continues at coordinate 6,726 of JAIRXZ010000127.1, forward strand.
ATTGCGCGCACCACTTGCAATCCTCGCTGCAACGGCCGGAGCGGGCGTTGACGATGGAGCAGGTGTCCAGCTCGTTGCCGCGGAAGGCCACGCGTATTTCGTCCGCCGCGGCGTAGAGGCGCTCCTTCCCCGGCTCGCGCGAGAGTTCCAGCGCCTCGGCCTGGGAGATCTCCCCTTTTCCCTCGATGATTCGTGTTTTTAAGTTGTCGATTATCATGATTATAGTTTTTGATCGTGCGCGAATTTACTGATTTTTGCCCGTCATGCCCCCGTCCGCCGGCTCTTTTTTGCCCGTCCGGAGGGCGAAGTGAGGGGAGTCGCCCCACTCGCCGCGGCCTATTTCGTCCCCGGCAAGGCGGACGCGCGCCTCGAGGCACTCCTTGCACTGGTCGGCCGCTTCGTCGACGCAGGGTTTGTTTTCGTACAGCAGGTAGTCCTCGCGGTAGCGCACCGGCGTGATGTTCGGCATCAGGATGTTGGCGCCGGCCATGAGCGCTTTTTCCCTGCCGAGTTTGTCGATGGCTTGCAGGGCGGTGGCGGCGACGATGTTGATGTCTTTCATCATGACGCGCAGGACGGCTATCATCCCCAACGACAGGTGGAGACGGGCGAGAGGGGGAAGGAGGATGCCCCGGTGACGGTAGAGAGGGGTGTCCGCGTGCTCCACGTAAGGCCCCATGCCGATCATGTCGGCGTCGATATCGCGGAAAAAGAGGAGGTCGCCGGCCAGGTCGTCAAGCGTCTGGAAGGGGAGGCCGATCATGCAGCCCGTGCCCACCTGGTAGCCGCACGCGCGCAGGTGGCGCAGGGTTTCGAGGCGCCGCTCGAAGTCGTGACGGGCGTCCCGCGGGTGAATCCTGGCGTACAGGTCGGGATTGGAGGTCTCCACGCGCAGCAGGTAGCGCCGCGCCCCGGCCTCCTTCCACTCCTCCAGGGTTTCGCGCGATTGCTCGCCAAGGGAGAGGGTGATGCCCAGGCGGTTGTCGGTGGCTTCCCCGATCCGCTCCAGCAGCCGGGTGATTTCCCGCGTCCGCGCCGGGGAGGCGATTTCTCCCCCCTGGATGACGATGGAGGCGTATCCCGCGGCAAGGGCGTAACGGGCGGCTTCCATGACTTCGCCTTCCATCATGGTGTAGCGATGGACGCGGGGGTTGCTCCCGCGGATCCCGCAGTAGAGGCACTCTTTGACGCAACGGTTGGAGTATTCCAGGAGACCGCGGAAGTAAACTTTGTTGCCAACGCGCTCCCGCTTGATGGCCGACGAACGGGCGAAAAGACGAGACCGCTCCGCGCCAACGGCCGAGAGCAGACGGACGATCTCGCCCCGCGAGGAGGGGGCGTCAAGCAAAATGTCGTCAAAGGGTTTTTCCACGATGTGGGGTTGGTGGTGCGGGTGTAGGCGAGAAGCCGGTCATGCCTTTCCGGGGGTACGTTTCAAGGCCTCTATCTCCCGCGCGAGGTTTTCGATGGCTTTCGCTTGTTCTTCGATAGCTTTCGCTTGCTCCTCGAGAGCTTGTTCTCGCTCTACAAGGGCTTTCGCCTGCTCCTCGATGACTTTGTCTTTCTCTTCGATAGCCATGGCGTGCGTCCGTTCGGTGATGCGGCGTTCCTCGATATCGAAATCCTCCCGCGTCATCTCCGCGCGCATTTGTGGAGTCCCTATCGCCCGTTGCAGGCGGCGGAGAATCGGGTTATACTCCTTGGGGATCCCCTCTTCGGGCAGGAAAAGATAATGCCTGTTTTCGTCCGTGTTCTCCTGGTCGAAGATCGCCAGCAGCCGCTCCAGATCGTCCCGGCGACGCGACTTCAGGCGCGAAATCTGGATAATCCACGAACGATGGTGCAACCCCTCGATAAACTCGCCGTTGGCGGTAAACTCCTTGCCCGTCATCCTGTCCCGCACCCGCGAGTCCACCTCCAGCAGCGAGGCGTCGGAGATCCCAATGTCGTAGCCGAGGAAAAAAATGCAGTAAATCTGCCGCGCGTGCGACACGTTGGTGGCATCCACGTGGACGTTGCGCTGATCCTGGTACCTCCCGCCGAGATAACGACGGAAGCGCATGATATCCGTCACGTTTTTCGCCTTTTGCATCTCGATGATCACGCTTTTGTGTCCCTCCGGCGTCTCCACGTTTGCCGAAAAATCGATATGGTAGACGGTCAGCATCTCGATTTTTCCCTCCCCCTCGGAGATATTTTCCTGCGGCAGGAACTCCAGGTCGAGCACCTTTTCCCCGATGATGGCCGAGATCAACAACCTGGCTACCTTTTTGTCTTCCATCATGTACTTGAAGACCACGTCGTAAATTGGATTGGCTATTAGCATGTTATTTTTTGTGTTACCGGTTACATGTCGTGTTGCCCGCGTCCTTCGAGCGGACGGGCTTGACAAAGATATGCCTTATTCCCCGAAAAAAAAAGACGACGACGCGCCGGACAGGGGGATGTTCGACGCGAACGCGGGCATTTTCAATTTGCAAGTTCGCGATTTCAACTTAAACGTGGGCACGTTCAAGTTGAAAGTGGGCACGTTTGTTTTCAAACAGCCCACTTTGAAAGTGAAAGTGCCCACTTTCGTTTTCAAACAGCCCACTTTGAAAGTAAAGTGAGCACTTTTGTTTTCAAACAGCCCACTTTGAAAATGAAAGTGGTCACTTTGAAAACAAACGTGCCCACGTTTAAGTTGAAAGTGCCCACGTTTGGATTGAAAACGCGCGCTTGCAAATGATCGGCGCGGTGGTTCGGGGAGGAAGTGGACGCGTCGGGTTACATGTCGAGAGCATCGGCGTACGCGTCGCGACCATCGGGTTACGCGTCGCTACCATCCCGGCGGAGGTAGCTCTCCAGCAGGAAAATATCCTCCGGGTAGGTCAATTTCATGTTGGCCTCCTCGCCCGTGACGACGTGGATTCTCGTCCGCGGGAGGTAACGCTTCACCACGGCGCTATCATCCGTGGCTCGGAAGCGGGGGTCGGTCAGCGAGATGGCGTACGCGGCGCGGATCGTCTCCAACTTAAACGCCTGCGGGGTCTGCGCGCGCAACAGGCGGGAGCGTTCCAGCACCCCCTCGACGCGCCCCCCCCGGATGCGGTAAATCGTTTCGACAACGGGCAACGCCACGGTCACGGCATCGTGAAGGAGCAGGGCATCAAGCACGTCGTCAATCACCCGTTGGCTCACCAGCGGTCGCGCCGCGTCGTGCAGGAGCAGTCGCGTGGACGGATCGTCGTAAAGGGCGATGGCCGCGAGGCTGGAATGGTGGCGTTGTTCGCCTCCCGCGATCACCCGCGTCACCTTTCGCCAGGCGTTTCGCGACACCATCTCCTCCACGAGGGGCACGTCCGCCGCCCGCGAAACAATCACGATTTCGTCCACCCGCGCGTTGCGTTCAAAGGCCTCCACGGAGCGCTCGATCACCGTTCGGCCGGCGATTTTCCAGAATTGTTTCGGCGTCTCTCCCCCCGCCCGGTTGCCGCTGCCCCCGGCCAGGATTACCGCCACGTTTCGTCCCTGTTGGTCGCTGATAATTCGTTTGTTCATGGATCAAAAGATTTCGGTTTACCGCCAGGCAACAGGCCGTCGGCGGGGAGTGAAAGGAGCCGCCGCGGGGTTTTCGCTGCTCCCGCGAACGTCCGGGCGGTGGCGCCTTCACGTTCCCGGGATCGCGATCCTCGCGGCGGGTGGGTTTATTCCGGGCGGTTTCCCGCCTCAGTCAAGTTTGTGGATCACCAGGCCGGAGCGCAGTTTAGGCTCGAACCAGGTGGTTTTGGGCGGCATGATGTTGCCCGTGTCGGCGATGTTGATCAGTTGCTTCATGGAGACGGGGAAGAGGGCGAAAGCCACCTTCATCTCCCCGCTGTCCACGCGGCGTTTCAATTCGCCCAGGCCGCGGATGCCTCCCACGAAATCCACGCGGGTGGAGCGGCGCAGGTCTTGGATGTCGAGGATCTCCGCCAGCACGAGATTCGAGAGGATCGTCACGTCCAGCACGCCAATCGGGTCGTTATCGTCATACGCGCCCGGCTTGGCCGTCAGTTTAAACCACATGCCTCCCAGGTACATGCCAAATTCGTGCAAGCGGGTGGGGTGATAGACCTCCGCCCCCATGTTTTCCACGATAAAGTTGTTTCCCAGGCGGGCGATGAGTTCCCCGGCGGTGAGGCCGTTCAGGTCTTTGACCACGCGGTTGTAGTCGATGATCCGCAGTTGGTTATCCGGGAAGTGGACAGCCATGAAATAGTTGTACTCCTCGCTCCCGTCGTGTCCCGGATTTTTCTGGCTATACTCGGCGCCGATGCGGGCGGCGGCGGCCGTCCGGTGATGGCCGTCGGCCACGTAGGTGTAGGGGACTTTGGTGGCGAAGAGCGTCTCCAGGCGTTGGTTCGTCTCCGGGCAATCGATCGCCCAGAAGTGGTGGCCGAAGCCATCCTCCGCCGTGAAGTCATAGTCGGCCTCCCGCGCGACGATGCCGGTGACGATGGCGTCAATCTCGCGCACAGCCCTGTAAGCGAAGAACACCGGTTCCAGGTTCGCGTTCACGTGGCGGGTGAGCACCATGCGATCCTCCTCCTTATCCGGGCGGGTGAGTTCATGTTTTTTAATGATGCCGTTCGCGTAATCCTCGCAAGCCGCGCAGCCGACGATGCCGTACTGCGTCCGTCCCTCCATCGTCTGGGCGTAGACGTAGAAGCGGGGCGTTTCGTCCTGCACCAGCCACCCTTGTTCCTGGAACATTTTGAAGTTTGCCACGCTTTTGTTATAGACCTGCTCGGAGTGCGCGTCGGTGCCGACGGGGCAATCAATCTCCGCGCGGGTCACGTGCAGCAGCGACCGGGGTTTTCCGGCGGCCATCCGCGCGGCCTCCTCCGAGTTCATCACGTCGTAGGGCAGGCAGGCCAGCTCCTCGCAGATCTCCCGCGTTGGCGGTCGCAGCCCCCTGAATGGTTTTACTATTGCCATGTTTTCGAGTTAATTTACTTTGAATTTCTTGTCGCCGGTCTTGAAAAAATTCACGATTTGGCGGGCAGCGGCCAAACCTGCATTCACGTTGGCCTCCTCGGTTTGGGCGCCCATTTTCTTGGGGGTAGCGTAGAAGCGTCCCTCGAATTTTTTGAACGCCTCGCTGTCCGGGGCAATGTCGGTGATATAGCCAAAATCCTGGCGTTCATCCATCAACCGGGCAAGCCCCTCCTCGTCGATCACCTCCTTGCGGGCGGTATTCACCAGCACGGCGCCGGCGGGCATTTGGCGCAGCAAATCGTAATTGATGGAGCGCTTTGTCTCGGCGGTCGCGGGGATGTGCAGGGAGATGTATTGGCAAGTGGTGTAAAGCTCCCCGACCGAGTGCAGGGGGGTGGCGCCGGCGGCGCGAATCTGTTCGTCGGTCATGTAGGGATCGAAGGCGTACACCTCCATGCCAAAGCCGCGGGCGATGCGACCGACGTTTTGCCCCACGTTGCCGTAGGCGTGCACGCCGATTTTCTTCCCCTTCAGCTCGCTGCCCGACTTCCCGTTGTAGAAGCCGCGCGCCATGTAAACCATCAGCCCCAGCGCCAGCTCTGCCACGGCGTTGGCGTTTTGTCCGGGGGTATTCATGGCCACCACGTCGCGGGCGGTGCAAGCCTCCAGGTCGATATTATCATACCCGGCGCCGGCGCGCACGATCACCTTCAACTTTTTGGCAGCCTCGATCACCTCCCGCGTGGCTTTATCCGAGCGGATAATCATCGCATCCGCGTCCGTCACGGCGGCCAGCAGCTCCTGCGGGGAGGTGTACTTCTCCAGCAGATCCAACTTGTAACCCTCTGCCTCCACGATCTCGCGGATACCCCGGACGGCTACCGGGGCAAAGGGTTTATCCGTTGCTATCAATACCTTTTTCATGCTTTTACATTTAAACGGTCAGTGTTTGGCGGCGAACTCCTGCATGGCCGTCACCAGCACCTTCACGTCCTCCACCGTGCAGGCGTTGTACGTGGAGGCGCGGAAACCGCCCACGGAGCGATGCCCCTTGATGCCAACGATATTCCGGGCTTTCACGAAATCGAGGAACTCCTTTTCCAGCGATTCGTACCCCTCGCGCAGCAGGAACGGGATGTTCATCCGCGAGCGCGACCCCTCCTTCACCACGGGGCGGAAAAGTTTGCTCGCGGCCAGCTCGTTATAGATCATATCGGCGCGTTCGATAGCCCGTTTCTCCATCACCTTCAGCCCGCCGAGCGATTTGATCCACTTCAGCGTCTCCTTCACGGCGAAGATATTCACGCACGGGGGGGTGTTGTACATCGACTCCTTGTCCACGTGGGTTTTGTAGCGCAGCATCGTGGGGATCATGCGATCGGCCACCACGCGATCCAGCAAATCGTTCTTGATAATCACGAAAGTCACGCCGGCAGGCCCCAGGTTTTTCTGTGCCCCGCCGTAGATCATCGCGTACTTCGACACGTCCACCGGCCGGCTGCAAATGTCCGACGACATGTCGCAAATCAGCGGCACCGGCGAGGTCAAGTCCTTGAAAATCTCCGTCCCGCGGATCGTGTTGTTGGACGTGATGTGCGCGTAATCCACGTCCGACGGGATCGTGAACTCCGGGTAATACGTGAACCCGTCGGCCTCCGAGGAGGCTATCACGTTCACCTCGCCCCACATTTTGGCCTCCTTGATGGCCGCCGTCGACCAGGTGCCGGTATTCACGTACGCGGCCTTGGTCTTCAGGAAATTGTAGGGGATCATGCAAAACTGCAAGCTGGCGCCGCCGCCCAGGAAGAGGACGGAGTACCCTTCCGGCACCCCAAGCACCTCCTTGAACAGCCCGACGGCCTCGTCGTAAACAGCCTGGAAATCGGACGACCGGTGCGATACCTCCAGGATCGATTGCCCCGTGCTGCCCAGCTCCAAAACGGCCTTCGACACGTTCTCCAGTGTTTCATCCGGCAACTTGCAAGGGCCGGCATTAAAAATGTGTTTTCTCATCTCTGTTTTTTTTAAATGTTACCTATCTTGAAATCAAAAAAATGGTGTCTTCGCGACTTTCGCCAGCAGCGCCTTGTTGCGCACGCGGATGTAGATCTCGCTCCCCAGCTTCTCGAACCCCCGCTTCACGTAGGCCGTGCCGATGGACTTCCCCGTCAGCGGCGAAACCGTCCCGGAGCAAACCGCGCCAATCACGTTCCCCTCGGCATCCTCCACCGCGTACCCCTGGCGGGCAATCCCCTTATCCAGCAGCTCGAACGGCTTCATAAACCGCGTCGGTTTCACCTCCTTCAGGTGCTCGTGATACTCCCTGGCGACAAAATCATTCCCCGGCACGAACTTGGTAATCCACCCCAGCCCGGCCTCTATCGGCGAATGATCATCATCAATCTCGTGCCCGTACAGGCAGAACCCCGCCTCCAGCCGCAGCGTGTCGCGGGCGCCGAGGCCAATCGGCTGGATCCCCGCCTCCGCGCCGGCCTCCATCACGGCATTCCACAGCCGGTCGGCGTCAGCGTTATAGGCATAAATCTCGCAGCCGCCCGACCCGGTATACCCCGTCGTCGAAATAATAACGCTGTCGATGCCGGCAAACGAAATCTCCTTGTGCGTGTAATACTCCATATCCGCGACGTTCTCCGTCGTCAGCTTTTGCATCATCTCCAGCGCCCGCGGCCCTTGCACGGCCAGCTGGCAGATGCGGTCGGAAGCATTCTCAAGCTCCCGTTCCACGTCCATTTCCAGTGCCTTGGCGTGCTTCACGCACCAGTTCCAATCCTTCTCGATGTTGGACGCGTTCACCACCAGCAAATACTTGTTGGCCGAAAAGCGGTACACCAGCAGGTCATCCACGATGCCCCCCGTGTCGTTGGTGAAGCAAGAATACTGCACCTTCCCGTCCGCGAGCGCCGCCACGTCGTTCGACGTCAGGCGTTGCACCAGCTCGAAAGCCTTCGGCCCCTTCACCCAAAACTCGCCCATGTGCGACACGTCAAAGACCCCCGCCCGCGCCCGCACCGCGTTGTGTTCGTCCTTGATACCCGAATATTCTATCGGCATCGAATAACCGGCAAAGGGCGCCATGCGCGCCCCAAGCTCCTCGTGGAAATGTGTAAATGGTGTTGTTTTCATGTTAATTATTCGCTTTATTTCCGTGTTGTTACCTTCTGATTTGTTACTAAAACACCCGGCAAAGTTATAACTTTTTTCGCCAACCCCCATCCCCGCCGCGAATATTGTTCCCCCTCCCGACGCCCCGTTGACCCCCGCGTTTTTTTTACAGGAAATTCACGTCCGCTGCTTTTTGTAAGACAAAAATTGTACATTTGTCCCGCGATCACAAAAAAGAAACAATTCAAGCTCTAACGTACCAAAAACCACATGAATACAGCGTCAAACACCCCGCGCGAGGCCGCCAGCCTGCTAAACATTACAAGGCAAGGCAACCGCGTCATCGCCGAATTTATTGACATCAAGCGATTCACCCTCCCCATCACCGACCAGGTGAAGGACGAACTGCGTCCCCTCCTGGGCGACGGGGGAAAGACGCTAATCTTTGATCTTCACGACATCGAGTTTATCGACAGCAGCGGCATCGGCTGCATCATCGCCCTCCTCAAAACGGCAAAAAGCGTCGGCTCGTCGCTGAAATTGTGCGACCTCACGCCCGACGTGATGGACATTTTCAAGCTGCTCCACCTCCAGGTTATTTTCGACATCTCCGGCACGCGCGCCGACTGCCTCCGGGATATTTAACGCCGGCAACACCCCGACGGGAGGTCAAAAAAGCCCCCCGCGCAAACCGGAAAAACGGGCGAAAACGGGCGAGAAATAGAGACGAAATGTGACACGACCCCTCCCCGTCCACGCGAAACCGGAAAAATAGGTACCACCGCGCCCCCCGATCGTCAAAAAACGGACAAAATTCACGAAACTTCGCCACGGTTACACATGAGATCGTTTTCATCTCATATGAGACAGCTTTCATCTCATATGGGATCGTTTTCATCTCATATGAGATAGCCCTCCATCTCATATGAAATAGCTTTCATCTCATATGAGATAGCTTTCATCTCACATGAGATCGTTTTCATCTCATATGAGATAGCCCGTCATCTCACATGAGATAGCTTTCATCTCATATGAGATCGTTTTCATCTCATATGAGATCGTTTTCATCTCATATGTGATTTCGAGCAATTTTCGTCGAGATGGCTTTCATCACATATGAGATGGTTTTCATCTCATATGAGATAGCGGGCAATTTACGCGACACCGGCAGCAGCTCGAAGGGCACCGGCGGCAGCTCGAAGGAGGCCGGTGACAACCCTAACCCGGACAAGCCAAAACTAAACGGCTTGAAAAGCCGGATTTTCATAACCGCCGGTCAACGACCGGCGGAAAACGAGTTCTCATACTTCTGCCTGAAAGGTAGGACAAATGTACTGCCTTTCAGGCAGAAGACGGGGGCGGCGATAACTACCGCAGGCTGCGCTTCGCTTACCTGCGGTTATGAAAATTCAGCCCTCCGGGCTGTTCCGCGGCGATATCGGAGGACACCGGCGGCAGCTCGAAGGAGGCCGGTGACAACCCTAACCCGGACAAGTCGGAACTAAACGGCTTGAAAAGCCGGATTTTCATAACTGCCGGACGGCTTGAAAAGCCGGATTTTCATAACCGCCGGTCAACGACCGGCGGAAAACGAACTCTCATACTTCTGCCTGAAAGGCAGGACAAATGTACTGCCTTTCAGGCAGAAGATGGGGGCGGCGATAGCTACCACAGGCTGCGCTTCGCTTACCTGCGGTTATGAAAATTCAGCCCTTCGGGCTGTTCCGCGGCGATAACTACCGCAGTGCGAGACTATTCATAACCCGGACAAGTCGGAACTAAACGGCTTGAAAAGCCGGATTTTCATAACTGCCGGACGGCTTGAAAAGCCGGATTTTCATAACCGCCGGTCAACGACCGGCGGAAAACGAGCTCTCATACTTCTGCCTGAAAGGCAGGACAAATATCCTGCCTTTCAGGCAGAAGACGGGGGCGGCGATAACCACCGCAGGCTGCGCTTCGCTTACCTGCGGTTATGAAAATTCAGCCCTTCGGGCTGTTCCGCGGCGATAACTACCGCAGTGCGAGACTATTCATAACCCGGACAAGCCGGAACTAAACGGCTTGAAAAGCCGGATTTTCATAACTGCCGGACGGCTTGAAAAGCCGGATTTTCATAACCGCCGG
>JAIRXZ010000137.1 GCA_031267995.1 Odoribacteraceae bacterium
GATGCCGGAAGGATCGCACGGCAAACTCTTTATTATTAAGGCATCTTTCATGAAACACCCGGACGACCAGCCGGTATTCGGAAATTCTCCCACCTTCTCCATGCCGTTGACGACGGGCGATTTGGCCGCTTCGATGAAAAAATAAGGTGATCAGCCGAAATTCGGCAACTCGCCCACCTTTGCCATGCCGTTGAGGACCGAAGATTTGGCCGCTTCGATGAAAAAATAAGATGATCAGCCGATATTCGGCAATTCGCCCACCTTTGCCATGCCGTTGACGACCGAAGATTTGGCCGCTTCGGTGAAAAAATAAGCGGCTGCCGATGGTGTCACGGAAGTTGTCAGGAGGATGGCGCGCACGCTGCACGGCGAGATCAAGATGCCGGAAGGATCGCACGGCAAACTCTTTATTATTAAAGCATCTTTCATGAAACACCCGGACGATCAGCCGGTATTCGGCAACTCGCCCACCTTCTCCATGCCGTTGACGACGGGCGAGTTGGCCGCTTCGGTGAAAAAATAAGCGGCTGCCGACGGTGTCACGGAGGTTGTCAGGAGGATGACGCGCACGCTGCACAGCGAGATCAAGATGCCGGAAGGATCGCACGGCAAACTCTTTATTATTAAAGCATCTTTCATGAAACGCCCTGACGATCAGCCGGTATTCGGCAACTCGCCCACCTTCTCCATGCCGTTGACGACGGGCGATTTGGCCGCTTCGGTGAAAAAATAAGCGGCTGCCGATGGCGTCACGGAGGTTGTCAGGAGGATGACGCGCACGCTGCACGGCGAGATCAAGATGCCGGAAGGATCGCACGGTAAACTCTTTATTATTAAAGCATATTTCATGAAACACCCGGACGATCAGCCGATATTCGGCAACTCGCTCACCTTTGCCATGCCATTGACGACAGGTGATTTGGCCGCTTCGGTGAGAAAGTGAGCGGCTGCCGATGGTGTCACGGAGATTGTCAGGAGAATGACGCGCACGCTGCACGGCGAGATCAAGATGCCGGAAGGATCGCACGGCAAACTCTTTATTATTAAGGCGTCTTTCATGAAACACCCGGACGATCAGCCGGTATTCGGCAATTCGCCCACCTTCTCCATGCCGTTGACGACGGGCGATTTGGCCGCTTCGGTGAAAAAATAAGATGATCAGCCGATATTCGGCAACTCGCCCACCTTTGTCATGACGTTGACGACCGAAGATTTGGCCGCTTCGGTGAGAAAGTGAGCGGCTCGCGGCGACGGAAAACCGGCTCGCGGCAGCGGAAAACCGGCACGCGGCAGCGGCGAACAGGGGCGCGGGGGTTACTCCAATTCGCTGGAGATGAAGGATAGTTCCAGGCGGTGGGGGGTGCCGTCGCGACTGATTTCGAAGCGGGCGACGTGGTACAGTTTCTGTCCCGTGGGGGAGTGGCTCCACTTGGGGGAGGTTTTCAGGAGCCGAACGAGTTCTTTCGTGCACTCCTTGGAGGAGAAGTCGCGGATGACGCGGATGTTGCAGGGGGTGCCGTCGGGCGAGAGCTGGAAGGAGAGGTAGACGCGCCCCTCTTCCTCGTTTTTGACGGCGATGGCGGGGTATTGTAAGGCGGTTTTCGCGTGGCGGTTGAAGAGGAGGATGTCGCGCTCGACGGGGCTGGAGGGGGCGTCAGCGGCGACGGGGGGCGTTTCCCGCTGCCGGGCGGGGGTGGCGGTTTCCCGCTGCCGGGGGAGGGAGGTTTCCCGGTCGGGGGTGGCGGTCGCGTTGATCGCCGGGTGGGTGGGGAGGGGCGGTTCGTCGTCGGGATCGGGTTCGTCGTCCGGGTGGGTCTCCTCGTCCGGGCGGTAGGGGGCGAGGGTGTCGCCCGCGTCGGGCGAGGGGGTCTCCCCGGCGGTGTCGAACGGGTCGTCGATGCCGGGGGATGGGATGCTTTCGGCGACGGGACGCGACGGGGCGGGACGGGGGGAGGCCTCGTACAGTTCCTCTTTCGCCTCGATGAAGAGGAGGGGGGTGTCGTCGCGCAGTTTTTCTTTCGCCTCGACGAGGAGGGGGATCTCCTCCGGGTCGGGGGCGTGCGCTTTGGGTTGTTTCCCGGTTTTTTCCGGTCGTTTTTCGGCTTGTTCCGGCGTCTTTTCGGCTTGTCCCGTCTTCTTTTCGATATTTTCCAGCCTCTTTTCGATATTTTCCGTCGTCTTTTCGGTCTCTCTTATTCTCTTTCCGGATAGTGCTATTTTATCCCCGGTTTCTCCCGCGGGTTCGACGGCGGCGAGGGTCGGTTCCTCGCCGTTGTTTTCGCCGGTGTTGGTGTTTTCGTTTTCGGCCGCCTCGTCGAGGAGGAGTGCCGGGGGCGCGTTGTCCGGCGACGGGAGGCTCCCCGCGACGCCCGTCCGGGTGGCCACGAGGAGGGTTTCCAGCTTCTCGCCCATCGTCGCCCACAGGGACGCGCCGAGGATGGCGATGCCGGCGGCTGCCGCCCAGTACCACGCGCGACCGGTGGCGGCGGGACGGGCGGCGCGCTCGTCGAGGTACCGCTCCAGGCGGGTGATTCCCTCCAGCGGGTCGTTGGGCGTCTGGTCGAATCCTTCGAGCGCCTCGAGGAGGAAGGGGTCGGAGAGCGCCTGTTCTTCAAGCCGGTGCGCCGCCTTGCCGCGCCGGTCTCCCTGGAGGTAGGTTTTGATGTGGTCACTCGGTTTCATGGGCTGATACTCCTTTGCTTTCGAGGCAGGTTTTGAGGTTGCGCTTCCCGTTTTGGATGAAGCTCTTGACGTTTTTGAGGGAGAAGCCGGCGCGCTCGCCGACCTCTTTGTAGGATAGTTCCTCGAGGAAGAAGGCTTGCACGCAGGCGCGCTGTTTCTCCGGCAACGCGTCGAGACATTCGCGGAGGGTGGCGTCCCGCGCCGGGTTCGTGTCACCGGGATGAAAATCGAGGGGAGATTCCATAAAATTTTCGTCCAAAGTGATGGAGATGTCGCGGTGTCTCCTGCGCAACTCCATCAGGCAGTTGTTGCGGGCGCAGGCGTATAGCCATGGTTTGAAGTTGTTTACCTGGTGCGTTTTGAGGTTTTCGACGAGTTGCTCGAATAGTTGCATGACGGCGTCCTGGGCGTCTTCCGGCCGCTTGAGGTATTTGAGGGAGAGGCCGTAGACGAGTGTCATGTAGCGGCCGTAGAGTTCCGCGAGGAGGGTGATGTCCCGGCTCTTGCGGTAGCGCTGGACGAGTTCTTCGTCCGCGACGTGTTTTCGCGTGTGGTTTGCTTTTTTCATGGGCGTTGCGGGACGCGAACGTACGCATTTCCGGGGTAGGATGCAACAGTTCGCGCGTGGGTTTTACCCCCGATTGTCATTTTTCGCGTTTTTCGAGGGGGCGCGACGGGGGGTTTTCGCCACGGCGATAATTTCGCGCTGGAGGGGGGGGGCGGTCGTGTTGGTTTTCGCTTCCCGTTTTGTTACTTTTGCCGCCCGTCGCTTGTTGACGGTTATATTTAAGTATGATGAATGACGAGAGTTTGCAATTGGCGCGCGTGGCCGTGGCCGTCGGGCAGCGATTGAATAGTCGGCTGTTCCTCGGCGCGATGGAGCGATGCGGCGGTTTCGAGGGTTTTTTCCGGGAGAGCGACCGGGCTATCCAAGCGTTGTTTGACCGTCCGGGGGACGAGGAGTTGCCCCTGGCGCGGAAGGGGTGGCTGGAGGAGGCCGAGCGGGAGCTGCGTTTCATGCAGCGGGAGGGGGTGTGCTGTTGCGACGTGTTTTCGCCCCGCTATCCTTCGCTGCTGGGGCAGTGCGCGGATGCCCCGCTGGTGATTTTTTACAAGGGTACGCTGGAGGCGACGGGGGAGAAGGCGCTGGGGGTGGTGGGGACGCGCAAGGCGTCGGAGCGATGCAAGGCGCGGGTGGAGTTGCTGCTCAAGGAGATCGCCGAGATGCGGTACGCGCCCGTGGTGGTGAGCGGGTTGGCGTACGGGATTGACGCGGCGGCGCACCAGGCGGCACTGGCATACGGGCTGGTGACGCGGGCGGTGATGGGGCACGGGTTGCACACGGTTTACCCGGCGTCGCACAAGCAGTTGTCGGAGCGGATTATCGCGCAAGGGGGGTGTTTGATGAGCGAGTATTCGTCGCGGGCGACGGTGTTGCCCGTGAATTTTTTGCAGCGTAACCGGCTGGTCGCCGGGATGAGCAACGCGCTGCTGGTGGCGGAGTCGGCCGTGAAGGGGGGCGCCATGTCGACGGCGCGGCGGGCGTTCGAGTATAACCGGGAGGTGCTGGCGTTTCCCGGCCGACCGGAGGACGCGCTGTCGGCGGGGTGTAATTTCCTGATCAAGATGAACGTGGCGAGCCTGGCGACGGAGACCGAGGACGTGCTGCGGGCGCTGGGATGGGAGGCGCGCGTGGCCACGGCGTTCCAGACGTCGCTGGATCTTTTCGCGGAGCCGGAACGGGAGGGGAAGATCGTGACGACGCTGCGCGAACAGGGGGAGATGCACGTGGATCAACTGAGCGTGCTCGCGGGGATTCCCGTGGCGGAGCTGACGCCGCTGCTCCTGAAGATGGAGCTGGAGGGGGTGGTGATGCCGCTGCCGGGGAACCGGTTCGCGCTTTGTTGAGGGGCGGGCGTTTTTTGGGCGCGGGGTGTCCTTGTATATAAGGAGAGGCTGCCGTGGGGGCAGCCTCTGTTGTTTTTCCGGCGGGGTGTTCGCGGTTAGTCGCGTATGGCGGCGATGCCGGGGAGTTCTTTCCCCTCGATGTATTCGAGGAGGGCGCCGCCGCCGGTGGAGACGTAGCTGACCTTGTCGGCGAGGCCAAATTGGTTGATGGCGGCTACCGAGTCGCCACCACCGATGAGGGAGAAGGCTCCTCGCCCGGTGGCTTTGACGATGGCGTCGGCGACAGCCCTGGTGCCGGCGGCGAAGTTCGGAAATTCAAAGACTCCTACCGGGCCGTTCCAAAGGATGGTTTTGGAGGTTTCAATGACTTTCGCGAAGGCGTCGCGGGTGAGCTGGCCGATGTCCATGCCCGTCCAGCCGTCGGGGATGTTCATGGGGTCGACGACGCGGGTGTTGGCTTCGTTGCTGAAGCTGTCCGCGGCGACGGTTTGGGTGGAGATGACGAGGTTGACGCCCTTTTCCTTGGCGGCGTTGATGATTTGCAGGGCGAGATCGAGCTTGTCGTTTTCGCAGATGGAGTCGCCGACGTGCCCTCCCCGCGCTTTCATGAAGGTGTATACCATGCCGCCGCCGAGGATGAGGTTGTCGACTTTGTCCAGGAGGTTCATGATGATGTCAATTTTGGAGGATACTTTCGAGCCTCCCATGATGGCGGTGAAGGGGCGGTCGGGGTGGAGCATGACCTTGTCCACGCTTTCGATTTCGGCGTTCATGAGGTAGCCGAAGAGTTTGTCGTCCGGGAAGAAACGGGCGATGACGGCCGTGGAGGCGTGGGCGCGATGGGCGGTGCCAAAGGCGTCGTTGATCCAAAGGTCGCCGAGCGAGGCGAGTTCGCGGGCGAAGTTTTCGTCTCCTTTTTCTTCTTCGGGGTGGAAGCGGAGGTTTTCCAGGAGCAGCGCCTCTCCCGGTTGCAGGTTGTCAACGGCTTCCCGCGCGATCGTGCCGATGCAGTCCGCGGCGAATTTCACGGGCGCCCCCAGCAATTCCTCCACGCGGCCGCGGATGTGCTTCAGGGAGGAGGCCTCCTCCGGGCCTTTCTTGGGGCGCCCCAGGTGGGACATGAGGATGGGCGATCCGCCGCCGGCAAGTACCTGGCGGATGGTCGGGATGGCGGCGCGGATCCGGCTGTCGTCCGTGATTTGCAGGTCGGAGTTCAGGGGGACGTTGAAGTCTACCCGCACCAGCGCCTTCTTTCCCTTAAAGTTGTAATCGTGAATTGTTTTCATAGTTGTGATTTATTAGTGCTACATTTGTACACGTTCAGAGGCTAAAGGTAGCGAAGAAATTGTAGATACACAAGCATGGATAGAGATGAATTTTTCATGAGAAAGGCGCTGGAGGAGGCGCGACTTGCGGGAGAAAAGGGGGAGGTGCCGGTGGGCGCCGTGGTGGTTTGTCGCGAAAGGGTGATTGCCCGCGCACGCAACCAAACGGAGTTGCTGAATGACGTGACGGCGCACGCGGAGATGCTGGCAATTACGGCTGCCGCGACGGCAACGGGAGGGAAGTTCCTGGATGCTTGCACGCTGTACGTGACGCTGGAGCCTTGCCTGATGTGCGGGGGGGCGATGGCGTGGGCGCGACTGGGGGGGCTGGTGTACGGGGCGTCCGATCCGCTCCGAGGGTTTTCGCGCCTGGGCGCGTCCGTT
>JAIRXZ010000146.1 GCA_031267995.1 Odoribacteraceae bacterium
CTCGGCGGCGACCGCTATAACCAGACGCTGCACGACCGGGTGGTGTACGCCGATCCCCGCTACAACATGGATCGCCGGCGGTCGTCGGTAGCCGTCGCCCTCGCCTCCTCTCCCGCCTACCGCACGGATCGCCTCGTGGAGCGCGAGGACGAATGCGCGTTGTCCGCCCTCGCGCTTTCTTACGAAACCTCGCGCGACACCCGCGGGTGGCTCCCCGCCGGCACCCGGCTGTCGCTTTGCCTGACGGACATCTTCCGCATCTCCTCCGTGAAGGAGGAGCGTGGGATCGATTACCCTTTCGCCTGCGGCTCCCGTTTTGATATTTTCCCCGCTACCTCACGTTCAACCCCGGCAGGTGGATGCCGGGGTTGAACGCGAGGTAGCGGGGGTAGGCAGCAGCCTTCCCCGGCAGCAATATCGTCCTACAACCGCGCCGGCAGACCGGCGATAACGCCGCGGATTACCGACTCCAGGTTGTCCGCCGGGATATCGAGACCGTTCAGGCTGATGCACTTCACCTCCTTGATCCCGTAGAGTTTCCCCAGCTCCGTCACGGTAGCGAACCCAAGGTCGCGGGCATCGTCGATAAACCCGCCGCGGGTAGTCACGTAATACAGCTTGGTGGCGCGGCACAAGCCCGTCGGCCCCTTCTCCCCGTAGCGGTAGACGATGCCGGGGATACTCACCGCCTCGATATAAACCTTCAGCAGCGCGGGAAAACCCATGTCCCAGTAAGGCGCCGCCATCACGATCACGTCCGCCTCCCGCGCCTGCCGGGCGTGGCGAAACACCGGGTCGGAAAACACCCCGTCGGCAGCCAGCGCCGCCCGCCGGTTCAGCGTCACCGACGTCAGCGGTTGCAACCCCTCCTCTTCCAGCGTCACCTCGCGCGTGTCGAAATCGTCGCTCCCCTCCAGCAGCGCCACCAGCTCCCTGGCCAGGCGATAAGTCCGGGACGTGCCCCTGTTCACGCACGCGTTCACGAATAACAAATTTTTCATCCAGCGAATATTTAAAAGTTCAGGCGCGAAGGTACGCCCCGCCGACCCGACCCGTTTTCCAAAAAGACGCCAAACGCGTCCCTTTTCGGAACACACGCGCCGCGTCGCCACCACCGATTTTTTCCATACCTTTACCCGGTGATTGAACCCGAAAGGCATGAATAGCAACACCACCCTCACCCTCGACCGGCTGCGGGACTACTCCTGGTACGGCACTACCCGCCTGGAGATCTTCCTCGACACCCCGCGACGCCTCCGCGGGGGCCTCCTTTTCCTCTGCACCGGCGGCGAGGCCACCGCGCACCACGGCCTGGAGGAGAGCCTCCTGCGTCCCGGCGTCAAGTACATCCTCCTCCCCGGCGCCACGTTCCACGTCAGCCGCGTGTCGGCGGACTTCAGCGCGCGCCTTTTCTCCTTTTCCCGCGAGCTGTTCGACGAGGTCAGCCTCACCCTCGGCTTCCCCTTCATCCACTACCTCCGCCGCGCCCCCCGCGCCGCGCATGACGAGGGGCATCCCTACACCAAAAACGCCATCCTCTGGGCGGACATGGCCGAACTCGTCTCCGGCGACACCGCCAACCCCTTCCGCCGCGTCATGCTCCGCGACCTTCTCCGCGTCTACCTCATGTACCTCCACCAGCGCGTGCGGGTAAACCTGGAGGCCATGCCGCCCGACCTTTCCCGCAAGCGACAGCTTTTTCACCGCTTCGCCTCCCTCCTGGCCGCCCACGGGCACCACCAGCGCGACGTCCGCTTCTACGCCGCCAAGCTCCACATCACCACCCGATACCTCTACGCCGTCACCCGCGCCGCCGTCCCCGCGCACTCCCCGAAGGAGCTGATCGACCGCCACCTCGTCCTGGAGATCAAGATTCTCCTGCAATCCCCCCGCCTCACCATCTCCGAGATCGCCTACCGCCTGGAGTTCCCGAACGAGTCCTATTTCTGCCGCTATTTTAAAAAACACGCCGGCCTATCCCCCTCCGCCTACCGCGCCGAGAGGCTCCGCGATGACGGCTCCGCGTGACGATGACAGGGGAGATATCCCCCGCACCTCCTCCCCCGGCAACATGTCGAAGATGTACATGCAGGGAAGGGTGTACACGTTAGAAAGGACGCACATGTAGGTGCGCCCCTACATGCCACGATAATAACACCGGTAAATGTAGGGACGCACCCGCGTGTGCGCCCTTTCCTCACATGCATCCCGACGATAGGTAAACATGTAGAGGCGCCCCTCGAGGGCGCCCACCTCTTTGTGTAGAGACGTAGCGTGCTACGTCTCCGGTGCTGGCACAGGCGTCACCCGGCAATCACGGCAACGTCAACGCGTCATCACCTTGCAGCAACCAATCAATCACGTTTATCTTTCGGATCCCCTTGTAAATCGTCACCGGCTCCACGTCGGTAGTCAGCAGCAAGCGGCGATTTAAATCCTTAACGAGTTTAAAAGGACGCATTTCCCGCTCGAAAGTCGCTCGCTCCTTCGTCGTCCAGGCCACCTGGATATACTCGCGATTACCGTCGGGATGGCGGCACACGAAATCAATCTCCGTGTCGCCCACCTTTCCGATATTCACCGTGTTCCCCCGCCTGATCAATTCGAGATACACGACATTCTCCAAATTATGCCCCAAATCATGACTCACCTCATCGCCGGGGAAAAACTTTTTCATCCCCAAATCCACCGTGTAAAACTTCTCTCGCGTCGCCAAAAGCCCCTTCTCGCGCAAATCAAAACGCTTCACCCTGTAAAACAAGTAAAAGTTCACCAGCGCGTTAATATGACTATCCAGCGTGTCATGCGAGAGAGACACCCCACTTGCCTTCAACGTGGTCATGATCCTCTTCCGTGGAACAACCGACCCGATCGAATCAAAAAGAAACGAAATAGTCTTGCTGAAATACTCCTCGTTTCGCCACCTGTTGCGCGTCAAAACATCCTTTTGAATAATATTTTGCACCACGCTTTGCACGTAACCCCGCACGGCCGATTCGGGCAATTCGAAAATCCCCGGCAACCCCCCGTTATCCATGTACCGCGCGAAAAGCACGTCGGTACGCGACACGTCCGCGCGCGTCAACAAAAACTCCTTGAACGAAAACGGCAAAACGTGAATAGCAATATAGCGCCCCGCGAGCAAAGTACCCAGCTCGCTCGAAAGCAAGTAAGCGTTTGAACCCGCGACATACACGTCAACATTCGGCTTCACGTAAAGCCCGTCCACCAGCCGCTCGAACCCCTTCACCTGCTGCACCTCGTCCAGGAAAACGTAACACGGCTTCGACAAATTCAACCCGCCGACAATACGCGCGTAAAGTCCACCCGGGTTGGCGAGCCACCCGCGATTTTCAAACTCCTCGAAATTCAGGAAAACAATTTGGTCATCGCCCACGCCATCCGCCCTCAAATAATCGGCAAACATCCGCATCACGGTCGACTTGCCGCAACGCCGGACGCCCGTCAGCACTTTCACCAGGTTTTTATCCCTCAAGCTCACCAGCGCGTTCATGTAATCTCGTCTTACAATCTGTTTCATGACATCATTTTTATAGACCCAACTTTCCATTTTCGACAAGTTTGGTCTGCAAAGATAAAAAAATCCCCTCGCCTCGTAACACGCCAGGGAAGGGAAGGGCGACAACCGCCTCCCGGTGACAACACGACGAGGGCGCACACGTAGGGGCGCACCTGCGTGTGCGCCCT
>JAIRXZ010000158.1 GCA_031267995.1 Odoribacteraceae bacterium
AAAATGCCAAAAAACGAAGTCGAGACAAATTCACCGCGGGGCGATTCTCGACAAAACGAAGTCACTACAGATTCACCGCGGGGCGCCTCTCGACAAAACGAAGTCGCTACAAATTCACCGCGGGGCGATTCTCGACGGGGACTGGAGATTTTTCCTTCCCCGTCCGGCATCGTTCAGACGTTGAAGCGGAAGTGCATCACGTCGCCGTCGCGCACGACGTACTCCTTTCCCTCCACGCTCATCTTTCCCGCCTCCTTGCACTTGGCCTCGGAACCCAGCTCCACGTAATCCTCGTACTTGATCACCTCGGCGCGGATAAAACCCTTTTCAAAATCGGTGTGGATGATGCCGGCCGCGCGGGGCGCCTTGATGCCGTCGCGGAACGTCCACGCGCGCACCTCTTTGGGGCCTGCCGTGAAGTAAGTGCGGAGGTTGAGCATCGCGTAGGCGAGGCGGATCAACTTGTTGACGCCCGCCTCCTCCAGACCGAGTTCCTGGAGGAAAAGTTGCTTCTCCTCGGCGGTTTCCAGTCCGGCGATCTCGGCCTCTATGGCGGCCGCGATGACGAGGACGCCCGCCTCCTCCCGCTTGACGGCCTCGCGCACGGCCTCCACGTGGGCGTTGCCGGTGGACGCGGAGGCTTCGTCAACGTTGCAGACGTAGAGTACGGGCTTGTTCGTGAGCAACATCAGATCGGTGGTGGCCTCCCGTTGCGGCTCGGTGAGCTTCACCGCGCGGGCGGCCTCGCCCCGGCGCAAGGCGTCGCGGTAGAGATTGAGCGCCTCCACTAAGCGTTTCGCGGTGGCGTCGCCCCCGACCTTCGCCCGTTTTTCCTCCTTCAGCAGTCGGTTTTCAACGGTCTCCAGGTCTTTGAGTTGCAGTTCGATATCTATTGTCTCCTTGTCGCGCACGGGGTTCACCGCCCCGTCGACGTGAACCACGTTCGGGTCGTCAAAACATCTCAGCACGTGGATGATCGCGTCCGTCTCCCTGATGTTCGAGAGAAATTTATTGCCCAGCCCCTCGCCCTGGCTGGCGCCCTTGACCAGCCCGGCGATATCCACGATTTCCACCACGGCCGGGACGATGCTTTTCGGTTTTACCAGCTCCACGAGGGTATCGAGGCGGTCATCCGGGACGGTGATGACGCCCACGTTGGGGTCGATCGTGCAAAAAGGGAAATTGGCTGCCTGCGCTTTAGCAGTACTTAAACAGTTGAAGAGGGTCGATTTCCCCACGTTTGGCAAACCGACGATTCCACATTGTAAACTCATGTTATTTTCGTTTTTCTTTTCGTTCGCCCGCGAAAGTAATGCTTTATTTTAAATAATCGCGGGTCGGAGGCGGAACGGGAGCGGCTCGAGACATTCCAGGGAAAAGGTCAGGGCGTCGGACGATGACGCGAAAATTTAGTGATTTTAAACGGGTACCGGTGAAGATCTTAACCGCGACGTAACGGGAATGAAACGGCAGGGGGATATCTTTGTCGCGGGTTCCCGGCCTCGTTGGCGGGTTCCCGGTTTGATAGGTTATATCATAGAGTGGTTGGTTGATTTCTCGGGCGCGTCGGTTGTCGGCGCGCCTTTTTGTTGGTGGTCTACTTCCGGTTTCGTTATCGCCGGTTCATTCCCCGATAACTTTTTTGATATCACTAAGTTTATTGAGCGCCTCCAGGGGGGTGAGGGAGTTGACGTCGATGCCGATGATCTCGTCCCGTACGCGGGCGAGAACAGGATCGTCGAGCTGGAAGAAGCTGAGTTGCAGTCCCTAGCGCGGCCGGGTGACGCGGGAGAGCTTCCCGCGGGCAGTGACACCGCCCTCCTTGTCGCTCTCCAGTTGGGCGAGAATCTCGGTAGCGCGCCGGGTGACGGAGGGGGGAAGACCGGCCATCTTGCCGACTTGTATACCGAAAGAGTGGTTGGATCCGCCCTCCGCGAGCTTGCGGAGGAAAACAATTTTTTGGTTGACCTCCTTGACGGAGACATTGAAGTTCTTGATCCGCTTGAAGGAGCGTGCCATGTCGTTCAACTCGTGGTAGTGGGTGGCAAAGAGCGTCCTGGCGCGGTGTCGGGGATGCTCGTGGAGGTGCTCCACGATAGCCCACGCGATGGAGATGCCGTCATAAGTGGAGGTTCCTCGCCCCAACTCGTCGAAAAGGATGAGGCTGCGGTCGGAGATATTATTGAGTATGCTGGCGGCTTCGTTCATCTCGACCATAAAGGTGGATTCGCCAAGAGAGATGTTGTCCGAGGCGCCAACGCGGGTGAAAATTTTGTCGACGCGACCGATACCAGCAGCCGCCGCGGGAACGAAACAGCCGGCCTGGGCGAGGATGACGATGAGCGCCGTCTGGCGGAGAAGGGCGGACTTACCAGCCATGTTGGGGCCGGTGAGGATGATGATTTGCTGGCGTTTGTCGTCGAGATAGAGGTCGTTGGCGACGTAACTTTCACCGGGAGGCAACTGTTGCTCGATGACGGGGTGGCGCCCGGCGCGGATGTCGATAACGTGGGAGTCGTTGACATCGGGGCGATGGTAGTCATTGGCCAGGGAGATATTGGCGAACGAAAGGAGAGCGTCGAGGCGAGCAATGGCGCGGGCGTTCCCCTGGATAGCCTTCACGTGTTTGGTGGCGAGGGCGATAAGATCGGAAAAGATGGCGCTCTCCAACTCCTGTATACGCGTTTCGGCGCCGAGAATCTTCTCCTCGTAATCCTTCAATTCGGGCGTGATATACCGCTCGGCATTGACAAGCGTCTGCTTGCGAATCCAGGTGGCAGGCACCTTCCCGGCGTGTGTCCTGGTGACCTCGAAATAATACCCGAAGACACTATTAAAGCTGATTTTCAGGGAAGGAATACCGGTATTAACACTCTCCCGCTGCTGCATTTTACGGAGCAACTCCTGCCCGTTGCCGGAAATCTCCCGCAACTCGTCCAGCTCGCCGTTCACCCCGCCGGCAATAACATTTCCCTTGCCGAGAGAGGCGGGAGCATTCTCGTTGAGCCGCTCGGCGATGGCGCGGCGGAGGGCATCGCACTCATCGAATTGCCCCGCGATCCGGGCGAGGCCGGGATTCCCGGTAGCCAGGCACAACTGCCCAAGCCTGGGAATATTTTCGAGCGCCGTTTTCAGGTGAATCATCTCCCGCGGAGACACGCGCCCGACGGCGATTTTAGAAGCCAGACGTTCGAGATCGCCGATAGCCCGGAGGGGAAGTTCCATCGCGGCGCTCTCGTCGCGTCGGCCGAGGAGCGATTCAACGACCTCGAGGCGTTCATTGATCTCCTCCAGCGCCTTGAGCGGCATGCTAATCCAGCGATGGATCAGGCGACTACCCATAGGCGTGATGGCGCGGTCGATGATATCAATCAGGGAACGCCCACCGCTGTGCAGGGCATCCACCACCTCCAGGTTGCGCAGCGTGAAGCGATCGAGAAGCACGTGATTGGCCTCATCAACGCGGGCGATGGAGGTGACGTGACCGAGCATCTCGTGCTTCGTCATATCGAGGTAGTGAAGCACCGCGCCGGCAGCGCCAATACCGCTTTCAAAATGCTGTATGCCGAAGCCTTTCAGGGAGGTAACTTCAAAATGCCTTTTGAGGCGATCGGTAGCGGTAGCGGTATCGAAAAACCAAGGTTCCACGGGATAAGTATAGTACTTCGCGCTAAAAAGCGCGGCAAACGGCGGCTCCATCCCCTTCGGGTAGAGCACCTCCCTGGGTTGGAAGCCGGTCATAATCTTCTCGATCGTGGCGGTAGCGCCCTCCGTGCTAAAAAACTCCCCGGTAGAAAGGTCAAGTAAGGCAAGCCCCGTGTTGATCTTCCCGGGACAAACAGCGGCAAGGAAAACATTATCCTTGGTTTCAAAGGCCTCCCCGTTGTAGGACAACCCCGGCGTAATCAGCTCTGTAACGCCCCTCTTGACGAGTTTTACCGTCTTCTTGGGATCCTCGAGCTGCTCGCAGATAGCCACGCGCTGACCCGCCCTGACCAGCCTTGGGAGGTAAGTATCAATGGCGTGATGCGGGAAACCGGCCAACTCCACGGTACCCGGCGACCCGGACGACCGCTTGGTGAGGGTAATCCCGAGCAGGCGCGAAGTGGTGATCGCGTCCTCGCCGAAAGTCTCGTAAAAATCCCCCATGCGGTAGAGCAACAGCGCGTCCGGGTATTCCGTTTTCATCGCGTAGTACTGTTTCATGAGCGGGGTTTGCTCCTTGGTTATCTTCGCCATCGTGTTCTGTCGTGTATTGTTTGATCTTGAAATTCGGGCATCCAAAAGTAAATATTTTAGTCGACATGTTGCTCTCGCGTGCGGACATTATTGTAGTTTCGCGACGGGGGCGCCTTATCCCCCGGCTTAAAAACACGCGACATGGAGAACATCACGGACACGCTTTCCGCGTACGATCACGCGAATTTAGAGGGAGTTACCAACTTCGACCCGGACGGGATCATCGCGCGGGAATCGACCGCCGCGTGCAATAGAGAGAACTTCGCGCTCTGCCTTTCGTGCATGGACTACACCTCGCTGGACGCGACGGACACGGAGGCATCCGTATCGAAAAAAATCGCCGCCGCGCGGGAAAAATCGCTGGCAGGCGGTCTGCCGGGAGTCGCCTCGGCCTGCGTGTTCCCCCGTTTCGCGAGCGTGGCGCGCCGGGCATTATCGGGATCGTCGATCAGAACAAGCGTCGTAGGCGGAGGCTTCCCGTCGGGAGGCACCTTCCTGGAAGTAAAGCGTCTCGAGTGCGAGCGCGCCATCGCCGAGGGAGCGGAAGAAGTAGACGTGATAATCCCCGTCGGCCTGGTATTAGAGAACAACTTCCAACGGGTACAGGAAGAACTGCTGGCATTGCGCGAATCATGCGCCGGCGCGGTAATGAAAGTAATCCTCGAAACGGGCGAGCTAAAAGAAGCAACCCCAATCTTCAACGCCACGCTACTCGGCGCGCACGCGGGAGCCGATTTCGTGAAAACCTCCACGGGAAAAACCCCCGTGGGCGCCACCCCCGCCGCCGTCAGCGTGATGTGCGAAGCGCTGCGTCAGTACCGAAAACAAACGGGACGGAAAGTAGGAATCAAAATCTCCGGCGGCATCACCACCCCGGCCGACGCGATCCTCTACCTCACCATCATACGCCACGAGCTGGGAGCGGAATACCTCACGCCGCGCCTCTTCAGAATCGGCGCCTCGCGCCTCCTGGACGAACTCCTGAAAGCAACCAAGGAGTAACCCGCGAAAAACAAAACCACCAACTCCGGCATGATAGACATACAAGTAAAAACGCACGACCGCTTCTCGGTAGAATTCAAAATCGGCTACGTGGCCGGCAAGGAGAGCCAGCTAAACGAATTCATGATGAACACCTGGTTCTTCGTCCCCCACAGCCTGGACATCAACGCCT
>JAIRXZ010000172.1 GCA_031267995.1 Odoribacteraceae bacterium
GAAATGCAGGTGGGGGTTCACGTGGAGCCGGCTTTTCGTCAGCCGCTAAAGGATTCGCGGTTGTGGCTGGAACAGGAACACGGGCGGACGCTGATTCCGCGTTACCATTATATAAGGTCGTTTTATTTGCGCGCTTTCGCCCTGAAACAGGACGCGGGGTATTATGTCTTTTCGCTGCGCGAGATCATCGTTTGATTGACGTGCTGTCAAGTTCGTGCCCGCGCGCTTTATTGCCGCGGGCGATTGATGTTTTTTACAAACCCGATGTTCTAATTATCAAGAAAATAAAATTATGGAAAAGTACGATTATATTGAAGACGTGATTTTCACGGTCGATGAGGGAAACGTGGTGAAACAGGCGAAACCGGTGGTGTTGCCGTCGCTGTTGTTGTTGCTCGGGGTGGTGGCTGCCTATTTCGGCACGACCTTGAAAGAGGCGGAGGGGGATCTTCTCTCCTCGTTGCTCCTGGTGGTGGGGCTGGTGATCGTGGTGACGGGCATTACCCTTTTCATCGTGAAGAAGGGCGCGTATCTCCACCGGTCGAGCGGGAAAAAGCTCAAGAAGCACAAGATTTATATCGCTCCCGACCAGTCATTCAAATTGCAACAAGTGTTGAATGATAAGGCTTACGATAAGTTGAAAGCCCTTCGCCAACCCAACGAGTCCAACCTGAGCGTGGAGATATTCCTGTCCGAGGATCAGGAGTACGCGTTACTGCAAGCGCTGGAGTTTATTCCCTACAACGACGTGCCCACCACCGCGGTGATCGTCTGCCGGGGAGAGGAGGCGCGGGCGGTAGCTTCCGCCATCGCGGGTTAATCGGGCGACGGGGCAAGCCCTATCTTCGCCGCCACGGTGAACATGTAGGCGCGCGCCTCGTCCGGGTTATTGGCGATAATGCCATCAAGGATAGCTTCTTTGATGGCATTTTTTATCTCCCCCACTTGCTTGCACGGGGGCAGCTGGAAGGTCTCCATGATCTCCTCGCCGCTGACGGGGGGCTGGAAGTTGCGGATGGCGTCTTTTTCCTCGACCTCCTTCAGTTTTTGTCGAACAATCTGGAAATTGGTGAGGAAACGCTTCACCTTTGCTTCGTTTTTGGAGGTAATATCGGCCTCGGCCAGCAGCATGAGGTCATCGATATCGTCGCCGGCGTCAAACAGCAGGCGGCGGACGGCGGAGTCGGTCACCTCCTCTTCCGAGAGGACGATGGGGCGCATGTGGAGAAACACCAGCTTCTGCACGTACTTCGTTTTCTCGTTCAAAGGCAGCTTTAAGCGTTGGAAAACGCGCCCCCCGACGCGCTCCCCGACGTGGTTATGGCCGTGAAAAGTCCACCCTTGCCCGTCGACGAATTTCTTGGTCAGCGGTTTGGCAATATCGTGGAGCAGCGCCGCCCAGCGCAACCACAAATCGTCGGAATGTTTGCTCACGCCATCCAGCACGGCCAACGTGTGGTAAAAGTTGTCCTTGTGACCGACCCCGTCGACGTACTCCACCCCCTTCAGGGCGGTCAGTTCCGGGAAAAATAGTTCCAATAACCCGGCCTGATCCAGCAACTTGATACCGATTGAGGGGCACGGGGCGAGCATGATTTTGTTAAACTCGTCCATGACGCGCTCCATGGAGACGATTTTCAGGCGCTCCCGGTTGCTCTTGATCCCCTCGAAAGTCACGGCATCAATCCTGAAACCCAGGCGCGTGGCAAAACGCACGGCGCGCATCATGCGCAGGGGATCGTCGGAAAAAGTAACCACCGGGTCGAGGGGCGTGCGAATAAGACCATCGTGCAAATCCTGCAAGCCGTTAAAAGGATCGACGAGCCGCTCGCGATCATCGCGGTCAAGGGAGAGCGCCAAAGCGTTGATGGTGAAATCGCGGCGACGTTGGTCGTCCTCCAGGGTTCCCGGTTCAACGGAGGGGTTTCGCGAGCCGGGAGAATAGGACTCCTTCCGCGCCCCCACGAACTCGATCTCCATCCCCTTGTACTTGAACATGGCCGTGCCGTAGGTTTTGAAGACCGATACCCGCGCGTTTCCCAACCTCCGGGCGGCCTCCCGCGCCACGCCGATGCCGTCGCCAAGGACGACAATGTCGATATCTTTCGAGGGACGTTTGAGCAACAAATCGCGGACGAATCCCCCGATAACGAACACTTTAACCCCGCGCTCGGCCGCCACGTCCGACAGCGCGTCAAAGACAATATTTTGTAAGCGGGAAAACATATTGGTATCGGCGCCCATCCTTCAAACCACCCCGGAAAATCCCATGAAAGCCATCGCCAGCAGCCCCGCGGTAATCAACGAAATCGCCGGCCCTTGCAGCCCCTGGGGCACGCGGGTCAACGCCAGCTGTTCGCGTATCCCGGCGAAAATCGTGAGCGCGAGGCCAAATCCCAAAGCGGTGGAGGCGGCAAAGACGACCGACTGCAACAGGTTGTAATCCTTCTGTATCACCATGATTGCCACCCCAAGCACGCAACAATTGGTGGTGATCAGCGGCAAAAACACCCCCAACGCCTGGTAGAGCGACGGACTTGCCTTTTTCAGGATGATCTCCACCATCTGCACGAGCGCGGCAATCACCAGGATAAAGGTGATTGTCTGCATGAAAGCGATGCCCAGCGGGTCGAGCACCGTCTTCTGGATGATAAACGTCACCAGCGTCGACAGCACGATCACGAAGGTGACGGCGCCCGTCATGCCCAGCGCCGTGGGCACGCTTTTGGAGACCCCCAGGAAGGGGCAAATGCCCAGGAACTGGGCGAGTACGATATTATTGACGAATACCGCCGTGATAAATATGAGAATGTACTCCATGCGAGTTAATTATAGCGTTTTCTTTATCTTGTTGATGATCGCGATCAGGTAGCCCAGCACGATAAACGCGCCGGGCGCCAGCACGAACACGAGAATCCCGTGACTTTCGTCGTAGAGGGTGATATTGAACAATTTCCCGCTGCCCAGAATCTCCCGCACGCTTCCCAGCAGCGTCAATCCCAGCGTGAAGCCCAGCCCCATTCCCAGCCCGTCGAAGAGCGAGGGGAGGGGTTTATTCTTGGCCGCGAACGCCTCGGCGCGACCGAGGACAATGCAGTTCACCACGATCAGCGGGATGAATATCCCAAGCGATTCGTGCAGCGACGGCAGGTAGGCCGCCATGCAAAGTTCCATGATAGTCACCACCGTGGCGATGATCACGATGTAGCCAGGGATGCGGATCTTGTCGGGGATCAGGTTGGCCACCAGCGAAATCGCCACGTTCGACAAGAGGAGCACGAAGGTGGTGGCCAGCCCCATCCCCAACCCGTTGATCGCCGAGGTGGTCACGCCCAACGTGGGGCACATCCCCAGCATCAGGACGAACACGGGGTTCTCCTTGAACAGGCCGTTAGAAAGTATCTTCCAATAATTCATGGTGTTTGAATAGAAGGTTTAGTTATCATCTCGATTTGTCCGGGAGGTCGCCCCGGAGGCGGCATCCTCGACATTTGTCGCACCGGAGGCGGCGTCTGTCGCACCAGAGGTAGCATCTGTTGCACCAGAGGTAGCATCCGTCGCACCAGAGGTCGCGCCGGAGGTAGCATCCGTCGCACCGGAGGTAGCATCCGTCGCACCGGAAGTCGCATCTTCAACGCCTGTCGCGCCGGAGGTAGCATCCGTCGCGCCGGACACGGCATCCACCTTCCCGGACAGCGCGTTAGCCGCCCGGTTAACGGCATCCAGGAAAGCGCGCGAAGAAACCGTGGCGGCAGTAATCGCGTCCACCTCTCCCCCATCCTTCCTCACGCGCAGCGCCTTATCGCCGGGCTTCTTCCCGGTGACATCCCCCCGGTTGCCCTTGGCAAACCAGACATCCATCTTGGAACCCAGGCCGGGCGTCTCCTTGTGTTCCAGCACGGTATAATCGTAAACGCTCCCGTCGGCGGCAAACCCCACCATCAGCCAGACGCGCCCGCTATACCCGTTATTAGAAAAACTCTTCACGGCCGTCCCCACGCGCACCCCCTCGCGGCTGGCGGGGAACAGCACCAGCAGGCTGCCGTCGGGCGTCGTCAGCGTATCGCTCTCATCCATCGGGTTATTGTCAAAATCGGGGAGAACGGCGCGAATAGCCTTCAGTTGGCTCGTCAGCCTCACCTCGTTCAGCGTGTCGACGGTCAACGCGTTGATACTCGCCACGGAGAGCGAGGAAAACAGCGCGATGGCGCAAAGCACCAGCACCATATTCTTGAAATTCGATTCCAGCTTTTTTCCCATGACTGTCAGGCAAATCTTTTCGGTTTACAATACTTGTTGATCAACGGGGTAAACGCGTTCAGGATCAGGATCGCGAACGACATCCCCTCCGGGTAAGCGCCAAAATTCCGGATCACGATGGTGAGCACGCCAATGCCGACGCCGTAAATCCACATCCCGCGCCGCGACATGGGCGAGGTCACGTAATCGGTGGCCATGAAGATCGCCCCCAGCATCACCCCCCCGGAAAGAAGGTGGAAAAGCGGCCCGGCATACGCGGGGTTCGCCCAGTGTAATATCCCGGAAAAGAGGGTGATCGTGACGAAAATCGCCACCGGGATATGCCACGTGACGATCCGCCTGATCAGCAAGTAGGCGAACCCCAGCAAGAGGGCGAAGGAGGCCACCTCGCCGAGGCTCCCCCCGATGCCGTGTCCGGTGCTCATTCCCAGCATGTCGTGCCCGCCGCCCGCCGAGGAGAAGACCTCCTCGAAAGGGGTGTGCGCGCGCAACGCTTGTTTGATGAGCGTCAGCGGCGTGGCGCCCGTCACGGCATCCGTGGTGTCGAAGCCGCGCGGTTCAGGCCACGTGGTCATCTGCGCGGGGAAGGAGATCAGGAGGAATACGCGCCCCACCAGCGCCGGGTTGAAGATGTTGTTGCCCAGCCCCCCGAAGCTCATTTTGCCGATGCCGATGGCCACGAGCGCCCCCAAAACCACGATCCACAAGGGGATGGTGGAGGGGAGGTTGAAGGCCAGCAGGACGCCGGTGATTACCGCCGACCCGTCGGTGATGGTGGCGGGTTGTTTCAGCAAGTACCTCTGGATGACGTACTCGAAGATCAGCGCCGACGCCACCGCCACCAGCGTCACGTGGAGCGCGCCCCAGCCGAAAAAGAGGAGCGAGCAGGCGAACGCCGGGATCAACGCGACGAGCACCCCGTACATGTTCCGCTCGACGGAGTCCCCGCCGTGGACGTGGGGCGAGGGGGATACGACGAATTTGTTCACCTGATTCATTGCAACGCGAAGGTTTGGTTAGGGGCGTGCTCCCCCCGGTTTTCTCGTAAATATCTCATATCTATTCGCTTTTTTGTTTTTAACACGATCGGGTTGTTCATCATTACCCCGCTTTTTCTCGCGAAATCGCGCGAAAGTAAAAATACCACGCGCGGGTTCGCGGCGAGTCCGCGCGGGTTCGCGGTGAACCCGCGCGGGATAATTTGTAACCCGCGCGGGATAATTTGTAACCCGCGTGGGATAATTTGTAACCCGCGCGGGATGGGTTCACTTTCGCGCGAGATGGTTTGTAACCCGCGCGGGATAATTTGTAAACCGCGTGGGATAATTTGTAACCCACGCGGGATGGTTTGTAACCCGCGCGGATTCACCGCGAACCCGCGCGGACTCGCCGCAAACCCGCGCGTGATATTTTTACTTTCGCGGGCAACGGCGCCCGTCCGGGGTGAAAATCGTCGTCCCGCTCCCGCGTTCACTCCCGTCCCGCGGGCGATCGCGGCAAACGCGGGAGCGTCATGAAGGCAACGCGACGCGCGGGCGGCGTCCCCTTTCGTCCTTCCCGCGGCAGCGGCAGTTATATCTTGCATCAAGCCCACGTCCAAAAGAATCAGGATTGTTTTCTCGCGTGGATGGCCTGGTTCACGCGGCTCTTTCCCAGGCGAATAACGTCCAGCAGG
Source organism: Odoribacteraceae bacterium (assembly GCA_031267995.1). GTDB lineage: Bacteria > Bacteroidota > Bacteroidia > Bacteroidales > Marinifilaceae > JAIRKS01. The sequence continues at coordinate 5,936 of JAIRXZ010000172.1, forward strand.
GAGCGGTGGGCGGGACAAGTGAAGCTGCACGACCCGCACTCGATGCAGTCCGTCACCCGCGCGGCCTCCAGGTCGTCCGTCCGCTGTTTTTCGCCGAGCGTCATCAAGAGATAGGGTTCAAGCCCCATCGGGCACGCGTTCACGCACTTGGCGCAGCGGATGCAGTCGCGGGGAGGCTTGCGGCGCGCCTCTTTTCGCGGGATCACCAGCACGCCGCTGGTTCCCTTCGTCACCACGACATCGGTAGTAACCAGCGCTTTCCCCATCATGGGGCCGCCCACCACCACCTTGCCGGTGTCGCCGGGCAATCCCCCGGCGGCCTCTATCAGCCGCGCGACGGGCGTACCCACGCGGCAGAGGTAATTCCCCGGCCGGGCAAGCGACGTGCCGGTGACTGTAACCACCCGCTCCACCAGCGGTTTGTGCATCGTCACGGCCTCGTACACGGCGTAGACCGTGCCCACGTTGTGCACCACCACCCCCACGGAAATGGGGAGGGCGCCGGGGGGCACGCGTCGCCCCGCGATGGCCTGGATGAGTTGTTTTTCACTGCCTTGCGGGTACTTCACCCGCAGGGGGCACACCTCGATGCCCAGCGCGTGCTTCACGACGGCCTCGCGCATGCTGGCGATGGCGTCCGGCTTGTTGTTTTCGATGCCGATGACCGCCCGCTCCACGCCCAGCGCCTTCATCAGGAAGCGGATGCCGATCAGCAGCTCGCGGCTCTTTTCCAGCATCAGGCGGTGATCCGCCGTCAGGAAAGGCTCGCACTCCACGCCGTTGATGATCAACCATTCGGGATGGCTGCCGGGGGGCGGCGAAAGCTTGACGCGGGTGGGGAAAGTGGCGCCTCCCATGCCGACGATGCCCGCCGATTGTATGGCCAACAGCATGTCGTCCTTGGAAAAGGCCGACAGGTAACGGTCGGGGGACTCCTGGCGCCCGATGTTTTCGTCCCACTCGTCGCCTTCCACGCGGATAATCACGGCGGTACGGGCGTAACCGCTGGCATCCGCCACCGCCTCCACGCCGACCACGATGCCGGAGACGGAGCTGTGGATGTTGGCGGAGATGAAGCCGGCGGCTGCCCCGATGAGTTGCCCCACTTTCACGCGGTCGCCCTTGGCTACCAGGGGCGTGGCGGGAAAACCGCTGTGTTGCGATAACGGAATGGCCACCTGATCCGGCAACGGGAGCGGGACGATGGCGCCGCGGGACGACAGTTTGTTGCCCGCCGGGTGGATGCCTCCCAATGTAAATGTTTTCAGCACGGTATGTTAGTTTTCAGGTTCAAATTTCATGGTCTCCAGCGCTACCTTCCTGGGCGGGAAGTTGACCTCGTTGATCGCCCCCGTGGGACAGGAGCTGACGCACTTGCGACAGAGTTTGCACTTGCGGGGGTCGATGTACGCGAGGTTGTTTTCGATGACAATGGCTTCGAACGAGCACTCCTTCACGCATTTCCCGCAGCCGAGGCAGGCCGCCCCGCAAGCCTTGCGGGGGGATGCCCCGCGGTCGCGGTTCATGCAGCCGACAAAGACGCGGCGGGATTTCGGCCCCTTGTCGCGCAGTTCGATGATTTTCCGCGGGCACGCCTGCACGCAAGCCCCACACGCCAGGCAAGCCTCCTCGGAGATGACGGGCAGCCCCCCCGCCGACATGTCGAGGGCGTTGAACAGGCAGGAACGCGCGCAATCGCCGAGGCCAAGGCACCCGAAGGGGCAGTCGGTTTCGCCCCGGTAGAGGGCGTGCACCACGGCGCAGGAGGCGTAACCGTCGTAATGGCTGGAGCGCGGCCGGCGGTCGGCGTCACCGTTGCACCTCGCCACGGCGATGCGCGGGAGGCGCGTGTCTATCTCTAATCCCAGCACGGTGGCGATGCCGGACATGGTCGACGCGCCGCCGACGGGACAGGTGAAGCCTTCCAGCGAGTTGGCCTTGACGATGGCTTCCGCCAGGCCGCGGCAACCCGGCTGACCGCATCCCCCGCAGTTGGCGCCGGGGAGGAGTTCTTCGACGCGGTCGATCCGGGGATCTTCTTCCACGCGAAATTTCCTGGCCACGAAGTAGAGAATGACGGACGACGCGATGCCGATGGCACACAACGAAACGGCGGTGTAGATGATGATGTCCGCGACTGTCGGCGCGCCCACGTTTCTGATGACACATTGCGAGAGGGCAGTATAGATCGTACTCATATATTAAGGTGTGTTTAACTTCTGCAAAACGCTGGTAAAGGTATCCATTTTTTTCGCTATCGCCGGGGGGTGATCGTGAACTTTATCGTCCGGGCGAGTGCATTCCGGCATAGAAAGATCAAAAAAAAGTACGCGGCTACCGATAACAGGGCGATGACGGCTACCATCACCTCCCCCAGGCGCGGGGAGAGGATGGCTACCATCGCCACCAGCAAGACCGAGGGAAGGACGTAGGCCAACAGCGCCGATCGCGCGGCGTTGCCACTGCCAACACGCACCGTCACGCGCTGCCCGACGGCCACCTCCACGCCGGGATGCAGGACGACGATCTCGCGCGTGCCGCCGCCGGTGATGCCGCAGGCTTCCCGCGCCCGGCACTCCTCGCAGGCGGTTTGGCACTCGATGGTTACCGTGACACTCTGCCCCGTCACGCGCGTCACCACGCCGTCGTGTTCCACACGCTCGCCCACGCGCGGCTACTTTTTGCGCATGAACACCTGCACGGGCACGCCGGTGAATTTCCAGTGCGCGCGAATTTTATTCTCCAGGAAACGCTTGTAAGGATCCTTCACATACTGCGGGAGATTGCAGTAGAAGGCAAACGCGGGGGTACGCGTGGGCAATTGCGTCACGTACTTGATGCGGACGTATTTCCCCTTGATGCTGGGCGGCGGGAAGTTTTCTATCTCCTCCAGCATCACGTTGTTCAGCTCGGATGTTTTGACTTTTCGCGACCGGTTGGCGTGCACGTCGATGGCTGCCTCCAGCGCTTTCAGCACGCGTTGCTTTGTCACGGCGGAGGTGAAAAGAATGTCGACGTCGTTGAACGGCGCCAGGCGAAAGCGCAACTCTTTCTCGTACTCCCGCGTGGTTTTGTGATCCTTCTCGATCAAATCCCACTTGTTCACCAGCACCACCACGCCCTTGCCGTTGCGCTCGATGAGGTGGAAGATGCTCAGATCCTGCCCCTCCAGGCCGCGGGTGGCGTCGAGCAGCAACATGCAGACGTCCGAGTCCTCGATGGCGCGCACCGACCGCATGACGGAGTAAAACTCCACGTCCTCGTGCACTTTCGCCCGTTTTCTGAGGCCGGCCGTGTCCACCAGCAGGAAATCGTGGCCGAAGCGGTTATATCGCGTGGTCAGCGAATCCCGCGTGGTTCCGGCGATCTCCGTGACGATATTGCGCTCCTCCCCCACCAGCGTGTTGATGATGGAGGACTTGCCCACGTTTGGCCGACCGACAATCGCGATCCGCGGCAGGCTATTGGTCTCCTCCACCGCGTCCACGGTGAAGCGCGACACCAGGCTGTCCAGCAGCTCCCCCGTCCCCGACCCGCTGACGGACGACACGGGGAAAACCTCCTCGCCCACGCCCAGGCGGTAAAACTCGTGGATGTCGTAATGCCTGGCCGTGTTGTCCACCTTGTTTGCCACCAGGTAAATGGGCTTGGTCACGCGGCGCAGGAGGCGGGCGAAACTCTGATCCAGATCGGTGATGCCCAGCTCCACGTCGCAGAGGAAGATGATGGCATCCGCCTCCTCCATGGCCAGCACCACCTGCTTGTTGATCTCCTCCTCGAAAATGTCGGAAGTATTGGAGACGTAGCCTCCCGTGTCGATCACCGAAAACTCCTTGCCGTTCCACTCTGATTTCCCGTAATTCCGGTCGCGGGTCACGCCGCTTTCTTCGTTCACGATTGCCTGCCTGCCGCCCACCAGGCGGTTAAAAAGGGTCGACTTTCCCACGTTGGGGCGCCCCACGATTGCCACGATATTGCTCATCTCACTCCTGTATTAGTCGGGTCACAGCTGCTTGTACCCGAAGTTTCTCAATTCATTTTCCTTGTCCCGCCAGTCCTTCAGCACCTTCACGCGGAGGGTGAGAAACACTTTTTTATCGAGGAAGGCCTCGATGTCCACGCGCGCCTCCGTGCCGACGCGCTTCAGGGCGCCACCCTGGTGACCGATGATGATGCCCTTTTGCGATTCGCGCTCCACGTGGATCACGGCGAGGATATTCACCCGCCGCTCCTCCTCCTTGAACTCCTCCACCACCACCTCGACGGAGTAGGGTATCTCCTTATCATAGTGCAACAGGATTTTCTCGCGGATCATCTCCGACACGAAAAAACGAGCCGGCATATCCGTCAGCTCGTCCTTCGCGAAATAAGGTTCGCCCACCGGCAGCAGCTCCACCACGCGTTTGAAGAGATTATTCACGTTGAAATTCTCCGTCGCGGAGACGGGGAAAATCTCGGCATCGGGCAGGATCCCCCTCCACGTGTCGAAAAGTGCGTCCAGCTTCTCCGCCGTTGTCAAATCTATTTTATTCATCACCAGCAACACGGGGACGCCGGCGTTTTTCACCCGCTCGATAAAATCGGCGTTCTTGTCGAACGTCTCCACCACGTCCGTCACGTAAATGACGATATCCGCGTCCCCCAGCGCCGAGCGGGAAAAATCGAGCATGTACTCCTGCATTTTGTAACTTGGTTTCACCACTCCCGGCGTATCCGAAAAAACGATTTGGTAATCCTCCTCGTTCACGATTCCCTTCACGCGGTGCCGCGTTGTTTGGGATTTGGCGGTGATGATCGACAACCTCTCCCCCACCAGCCGGTTCATCAGGGTAGACTTCCCCACGTTAGGATTTCCTAAAATGCTAACAAAACCTGCCTTATGTTCCATTTTCTTGATATTTTGGTCGCGAAGATACGATAAAATCGCTAAAACGCAACCGGAAGGGGGAGGCCGGCCACCGGCAGCGCCAACGAGGACGCCACCGGCAGCAGGCCGGGTCAATGATCGTGCTCGCCGTGATCGGCGCTCATGGAGGAGATGTAGAAGGCATTGGAGACGACGATGGTCGCGCCCTCCGGGAGCGGGTCGACGGGCGTCACCTGGGTATACCCCGATTCGCTGACGCCGGCGATGATCTCCACGCGGCGGAAGTGGAGGCGGTGATCGGCATCATCGTGCTCGTCATCCCCCTCCCCGTGGTTCGCCTCATCCTCCAGGGCGAAGATAAACTTCTTCCCGTCCTTGCTCACGATAGCGTCATTGGGCACGGCGCCCGTCTTCTGCACCCCCGTGTTAATCAGTCCGGTGACATACATCCCTTGCAGCAACTTGGCGTTACCGCTTTCGCGGAGAATCACGTGCACGATAATCGCGCGGGTCTCCTCCTCGAAAGAGTTATTCACCTCGTAGACGCGCCCTTTCAATCGCTCCCCCGGCTGGCTGGTGAGGGTAATATCCACCTCCTGACCGGCCGCGACGTGTCGAATATCCTTCTCGAAAATCTTCACGTCGCAGTGAATCCCCCGGTTATCGGTAATATTCATGAGCGACGTTTGGGTATCCACGTAACTCCCCGTGCTCACGCGGATCCTGTTGATATACCCCGTGATGGGCGCGTTAAGCGGCACGCGGGTCAGGAGATTATCCCCGGAAACCCGCGCGGGATCGATAGCCAGCTGTCGCAACTGCTTTTCGACGCCGGCCAGCCGCGCGTTGGCCACCCGGAACGTGGCGGAAGCCTGCTGCATCGACCGTTCGATGCCGGCGCCATTGGCGGCCAACTCACGCTGGCGAGCAAGCTCCAGATCGGCAACGGCAGCCTCCTCGCGAAGCACCAGAAACTCCTTCTGCAACTCCACGATGGCGGTATTCTCCAGGTAAGCCACCGGCTGCCCGGCAGTAACATAAGTCCCCTCGGTGACAAGCACCTGCCGGACAATTCCCCCGACCAGCGACGTCACCTCGGCGCGTTTCTGCGGATCCAGCGCCAGCTGCCCGTTCACGCGGATAACGTCGCGCAAATCACGTTCCTCCACCTGCCCCAGGCGGATATCCACGGCCTTCATTTGGGCGGTGGTGAGGGCAATCTCCTCGTGTTCGTGCGCCTCGGCGACAGTATTCTCGACACTCTCGCGACCCCCGCAAGCCGCGCAAAGCAGCGACAACAGGGCAATCGAAAAAAATATAACGTGTTTCATGATCTATTGATTTCCTTGTAAATAATTCAAAATAACGACAGTTTGATTGTACTCGTTGATAGCCCCGGCATGGCGCAGGCGCAGGGCGGCGGCGCTCTCCAGGTTCTGGACATACTCCACGTACCCAATCTCCCCCTTCTCGTAAGCCAGCCGCGACACGCGAGCGATCTCCCGCGCCTGCTCGCTGCCCCGTTCGCGATAATAATCCAGCGCCATCCGGGCAGTCGCGTGCGCGTCGACAGCCACCCGGTAATTATTATCGAGGGCGACGACAGCCTCCTCGCGCCTCGTCCGGGCAATCTCCAGGTCTCGCTTGGCCGCGCGGGTCTTCGCGCGCTGCTCGCCAAAAAAGAGAGGAAGACTAACCCCCACCTCGAACCCAGTGAAATTACCCTTGGCAAAACGCTCGCGGGGAACATCGTAGGGATTATACCCAGGCAACAGAAACTGCCGGCGGAGCGTCACGCTAAAATCGGGAAGAAACCCCTGTCGGGCAACCCCCAGCCCCTTCTCCCCCACCTTCACCCGCTCCCCCAGGAGCCGCGCCACCGGCGCCTCACCCGCCACGAAAGCGGCAAGCGCCCCCACCTCCGCCACCGGCAGGACGCTATCGGCCGGCTCCACCACCTCGTCCGCGTTCATCACCCGTTGCAGGGCGAGGCCGGCGGCGCGGAAATCACTCTCGGCCCTCCGCAGCTCCAGGGCATTCTCGTCGCGGAGCCGTTCGGCGCTCATCCGTTCGAGGCTATTCGTCTCCCCGGCGGCAAACTTCGCCGTGGCCAGCAGCAGGAACCGGGCGTAAAGCGTATCCTGTTGTCGCAAGATGCCGACCCTCTCCCGCTCGTACAGCAACCGGTAATAAAGAGCGGTAACCTCCCGCGCGACTTCATTGCGCGTCACCTCCAGGTTCTCCCGTTCCACCCCCGTCTCCGCCTTCAGCAGCGCCAGGCGGGAAGCGTAAAGAGTAGGAAAATCAAACCCCTGCGCCAGCGAAAAGCTGTTATCGGGACTACCCCCGGACGTCGGATCCTGCCCCAAAGCAATCGTCGTCCTACCGATATTAAAAGCGCTCCCCTGCATCTCCTCCGCCCGACGGACGGCAACGCGGCCGGACTGCATGGCCAGATTATTCGCGATAGCCGCCCGCACGCACTCCTGCAGCGACATCGTCACCCGCTCCCCGGCCGCGCACCAGCCGGTGGGGACAATGGCAAAAACGATAATATAAACTAAATGTCTCATGATTATTTCCTTGTAAATATTTTATAAATCGCCGGCAGCACCACCAGCGTCAGCAGCGTCGCCGTCAGCAGCCCTCCAATCACGACAGTCGCCAGCGGTCGTTGCACCTCCGCGCCATCGCTGGTAGAAAGCGCCATCGGCAAAAAGCCCAGCGAAGCCACCAGCGCCGTCATCAGCACCGGCCGAAGCCGCAGCGTGCAACCGGCAATAATCCGTTGCCGGATATCCGTCACCCCCTCCCGCTCCAGCTGGTTAAACTGCCCGATCAGCACGATACCGTTCAGCACCGAAACACCGAAAAGCGCGATAAACCCAACCCCCGCCGAAATACTAAACGGCATATCCCGCAGCCACAGCGCCCAAATGCCGCCGATAGCCGACAGCGGGATCGCCGTGAAAACAAACAACGACTCCCGCGCGCTCCTCAGCGTGGCATAAAGCAAAAACAGGATCAGCAACAACGCCGCCGGCACCGCCACCATCAACCGCCCCTTCGCCTCCTGCAAATTCTGGAACTGACCGCCATACGTGTAAAAATAACCTGGCGGCAGCCTCAACTCCCGGTCCAACACCCGTTGAATATCCGCCACCGTCCCCTGCACGTCGCGCCCGCGGACATTAAACCCCACGAACACCCGTCGCTGCCCGTTCTCCCGCGTCACCTGCGACGGCGCCGTGCGAAACTCGATCTTGGCAACCTCCGACAGCGGCACGCTCTCCTCCCTTCCCGGCAGCGGCAAATACAAATTCTCCAGCGCCTTCAAATCATCACGCAGCCCCCCCTCCATCTTCAGCACCAGGGCAAAACGCCGATCCTCCTCGAACACGTTCCCCGCCTGACTACCGGCAAACGCCGTCCGCAGCACCATGTTAGCATCCCGCACCGAAATACCGTACTTCGCCAGCTGATCGCGATTATAAACAACCTGAATCTGCGGCAGCCCCGTCACCTTCTCCACGAACGGATCCGTGATCCCCTCCACCCCGCCAATCAGCGCCGCCACCCGCTCCGCCGAAGCCGCCAGCACCTCCAGGTCATTACCGTAAATCTTAATCGCCACGTCCTGCTTGATACCGGTAATCAACTCGTTCGTCCGCATCTGAATCGGCTGCGTCATCTCCACCTCCAGCCCTGGAATCACCGCCAGCTCCTCCTCCATCAGCTCCATCAGCTCCTCCTTCGTCCGCGCCGACCTCCACTCCTCCTTGGGCGCCAGGGCAATCATCATATCCGCGCGCTCGATCGGCATCGGATCGGTAGGAATCTCCGCGCTCCCGATCCTCGTCACCACCTGCTTGATCTCCGGGAAACGCTCCCGCAACAGCCGTTCCGCCAGCGTCGACGTCTCCGTCATCCTCGTCAGCGACGTCCCCTGCTCCATGCTCAGCTCCCCCGCGAAATCCCCCTCCTCCAGGTTCGGGATAAACTCCCCACCCATCCGGCTAAAAACAAAAAGACTCGCCGCGAAAAGCAACACCATCCCCCCGATCAGCCACCCGCTCCACTCCAAACCCCGCGTGATCACCGGGCGATACCAACGCTGCAACCGATCCATCATCACGTCCGAAAAACTCCGCCTCCCCCCCGACTTCCGCGACAGGAACAGCGCGCTCGCCGCCGGCACGTACGTCAGCGACAACAGGAAAGCCCCAAGGATAGCGAAAAACACCGTCATCGCCATCGGCCTGAACATCTTCCCCTCGATCCCCACCAGCGTGAACAGCGGGATATACACGATCATGATAATAATCTCACCGAAAGCCGCGCTATTCCTGATCCGCGACGCCGATTGGAACACCTCCGCGTCCATCTCCGCCCGCGACAACGTCCCCCCCCCTCGTCGCCTCCCCGCGTCCACGTGATGACACACCGCCTCCACGATAATCACCGCCCCGTCAACGATCAACCCGAAATCAATCGCCCCCAGGCTCATCAAATTACCGCTCACCCCGAACACCCCCATCATCCCGAAAGCGAACAACATCGACAGCGGGATCACCGACGCCACCACCAGCCCCGCCCGCAAATTACCCAAAAACAACACCAGGATAAACACCACGATCAGCCCCCCCTCCACCAAATTCCGCGTGATCGTCCCCGTCACCCTGTCCACCAGCCTCGTCCTGTCGATAAACGGCTCGATCACCACCCCCTCCGGCAAACTCTTTTGCACCTGCACCATCCGCTCCTTCACGTTCCTGATCACCTCCTGGAAATTCTCCCCCTTCAACATCAGCGTGATCCCGGCCACCACCTCACCCTCCCCGTCCCGCGTCACCGCCCCGTACCTCGTCGCGCTGCCAAAACGAACACTCGCCACGTCCCGCACCAGGATCGGCGTCCCGTTCACCGTCTTCACCAGCACCCGCCCCAGCTCCTCCAGCGACCCCACCAGCCCCACGCCCCGGATAAAATACTGGTTACTATACTGCTCTATATAACTCCCCCCCGTGTTCTCGTTATTCACCTCCAGCGCCTCGAAAATCTCCGGGATAGTCACCCCCGCCGCGTTCAACTTATCCGGATCCACCGCCACCTCGTACTGCTTCACGAAACCGCCCCAGCCGCTCACCTCCGCCACCCCCTCCGTCCCCGACAACTGCTTCCGCACGATCCAATCCTGGATCGTCCTCAAATCCGTCAAGCTAAACCGATCCTCGAACCCCTCCCTCGCCCGGATCGTGTAATGATAAATCTCCCCCAGCCCCGTCGTTACCGGCGCCAGCTCCGCGCTGCCGGCCCCCCGCGGGAAACTCCCCTCCGCCTCCTTCAACTGCTGGCTCACCTGCTGGCGAGCGCGATAAATATCCGCGTCCTCCTTGAACACCAGCGTGATCACCGACAAACCTCCCCGACTAATACTCCTCCGCTCCACCACCTCCGGGACATTCGCCAGCGCCATCTCCACCGGCGCCGTGATAAACTGCTCCACCTCCTGCGCCCCCAGCGACGGCGCCAGCGTCATCACCTGCACCTGGTTATTCGTTATATCGGGCGTCGAATCAAACGGCAACCGCGACAGCGAAAAACCGCCCCAAACAACCAGGGCAACCACCATAACCCCCACCACCAACTTGTTCTCTATTGACAACTTGATTAAACTCTGAAACATAAGAATGAATTTTAATATTACCGGTAACGGGCAACGCCACCCGGCGCCCCCGCGGGACAATTCTCGAACAGGCTAAAACAGAATCACCCCCCTCGGCGGCTGCCACGGCGCCGACGACACCCGCGTGGGAATACCCGCCGCCCGGCGCTCCTCCCCCGCGGCCACCACCACCGCCACCGGCACCTCCACCTCTCCCGACACCACGCCACTCGCGTGATGACAATCATCCGCGCAAGCGCCAAACGGCGTGCACGCCCCGTCGCCCCCCTCGTCCCCGGCCGCTTCGTTGGCCATTTCGTTGGCCGCGCACGCCTCGCCCGTATCATTCGGCATCGCCTCACAAGCATCGATCATATTGTCCGGCCTCGCCTCGCGCGCCTCGAACGCGTCGACCATATCATCCGGCCTCGCGCCACGCGCCTCGAACGCGTCAACCATATCATCCGGCCTCGCGCCACGCGCGTCGAACGCGTCGACCGACCACGCGGCCCCCGTGGCATCCATCCCCCTCTCTCCCGTCGCCCCCGACGCCATCGTCACCGCGTGCCCGAAGCGCGCGCCCCCCCCGTGCCCGTGACAGCGACATGGCGTCACCGCCAGGCAAAGGATATAAACACTCATAAAAATAGCCGGTAGTCTCATCATAACTTCTTCATGACGCGGCAAAGGTAAACCAAAACAACCTGCAACCCGGTTGCAAAAACACCGACACGCCACCTACTGAGGCACTACAAGGACACGGAAGACGCCTGCAACCCGGTTGCAAAAACACCGACA
>JAIRXZ010000064.1 GCA_031267995.1 Odoribacteraceae bacterium
GCTAATGAACCTATCGCCCCCCCCCGTCACCCCCCTTGTCATCCCCTGAATGAAAAAAAACTGGAAACCGGGCAACATGATCTACCCCTTGCCCGCCGTCCTGGTCACCTGCGGCCGGACGCCCGAAGAGCGCTCCATCCTCACCGTCTCCTGGGTAGGCACCCTCTGCACCGACCCTCCCATGTGCTACATCTCCGTCCGCCCCGAACGCCACAGCTTCGCCATCCTCGAGCGCCACCGCGAATACGTCATCAACCTCACCACCGAAGCCATCGCCCGCGCCACCGACTGGTGCGGAGTCCGCTCCGGCCGCCACTTCGACAAATTCAAGGAAACCGGCCTCACCCCCGGCACCGCCGTCGCCATACAGGCCCCCACCATCGAAGAATCCCCCCTCAGCATCGAATGTCGCGCCCGCGAAATCATCCCCCTCGGCAGCCACACCCTCTTCATCTCGGACGTCCTCAACGTCCAGGCCGACGAAAAATACCTCCACCCCGTCACCGGCAAATTCGACCTCGCCGCCGCCCTCCCCATCGTCTACTCCCACGGCGAATACTTCGCCCTCGGTCGCCGCATCGGCAAATTCGGCTGGTCAGTCGAGAAAAAACCCCGCCACTAACCCCGGCACGAAAAACACCAACACGCCCGCCTCAGCCCCTCGCTACCCGGTTCCGCCGCGTGGCTTGTACTGCTGATGCTGATTCATGGTATCCGATTTTCATTCATGATTTATATTGAACGCGAGTTCGACACGAGAATACGGCCCGATAACGGTTGAAGAACAGTATGGTTATCGCGTGATAGATCGCGCTCTTTCACGGGGAAGAGGAGGTGTGTCGTGCGCCCCGGGGACTGGCGATCGCGATCCCCGTGGTATTTGTTTAGAAGCTTCCGCCGGTGAGGGGGGAGCGGTAGTGGACGCGGCGGGGGATGCCCTCGCCGGTGAAAGTGGCGATGGGGTCGGCGTCGACAAGGGGGGAGGAGGGTTGGAAGGCGTGGATGTAGAGGTCCCAGTTGCCGTCTTTTTCGGGGGATGATCGCGTTGGATTAGATTAGATGCGGCGAGGGGGCGTCCGTACCGGGGCACTATTCCCCGTTGTCGGCGAGGGCTTCCGAGAGGTCGCTGCCGGCGGCGATCGTGCCATACAAATTTATTTTCCCAATCCTTTCACCCTTTTTTTTCTTTCGTTGACGTTGTCCTCACCGCCGGCCGTTTCGCTCAGTCTCGGTGCCCCATCATGAAAGCACGATTCCCTGTGCTATGTGCGGCACGGGGAATCGAATCGGGCGATCTGCCCCGCTATCCCTCGTTCGAGCGAAGAATCTCTTGTATACTTTTTTCCCCCCGCCAGCATCCGCGAGGCGTTCAGGATCGCGAGCAACGCGACGCCGACGTCCGCGAAGACGGCCTCCCACAGGTTCGCCACACCGGCAGCGCCCAGGCCGAGGACGATAAACTTCACGCCAAAAGCGAAGACCACGTTCTGGATAACGATCCGCCGCGTGCGCCGGCCGATCCGGATGGCCGTGGCGATCTTCCCCGGCTGATCCGTCTGGATCACAACGTCCGCCGTTTCGATGGCCACGTCGCTGCCAAGTCCCCCCATCGCCATCCCCACGTCGCTCAGCGCCAGCACCGGGGCGTCGTTAATCCCGTCGCCCACGAAAGCCACGCGACCGGCAGCGGAGGCCTTCAACCGCTCGAGGTGCGCCACCTTTCCTTCGGGCAACAGGTCGCCGTGAGCCTCCTCGATCCCCAGCTGACCCGCCAACTTGGCAACGATATCCGCCCTGTCCCCGGACAACATCACCACGCGGCGAACCCCCACCCGCTTCAGGTCGGCGATAGCCCCGGCGGCATCCTCCTTCGGCACGTCCGCCACGGACACGCGACCGGCGTACGCGCCATCCACGGCGCACAGCACCTCCGTCTCCAGCCGCTTCGATGGCGGGAAGGCGATCCCCTCACCCTCCAGCAACCGCGCGTTCCCGGCGAGCACCCGCCGTCCCCCCAGCAACGCCTCCATGCCCCGACCGGCAACCTCCCGCGGGGACGTTGGCGACTCCAGGGCGATCCCCCGTCGCCCGGCCTCCCGCGTGACAGCCCGCGCGATCGGGTGCGTGCTCAACGCCTCCACCGAGGCCAGCACCCGCAGCAGCTCGTCCGGCGATATCCCCGCCGCCGGCTCCACGCCCGTCACCTCGAAAACGCCCCGCGTCAGCGTCCCCGTTTTGTCCAGCACCACGGTATCCACCCGCGTGATCGCGTCCAGGTAATTGCCCCCCTTGAAGAGAATCCCCTCGCGCGAAGCCGCCCCGATCCCCCCGAAATAACCAAGCGGGATGCTGATCACCAGCGCGCAAGGACAAGAGATCACGAGAAATACCAACCCCCGGTGAAACCACCCCGCGAACGAGTAAACAAACCCCGGCGACAACAACGACACCACCCACGGCAACACCACGATCAGCGCCGCCAACCCCACCACCACAGGCGTGTACACCCGCGCGAACTTGTGGATAAACCGCTCCGCCGGCGCCTTCCGCTCCGCCGCCTCCTCCACCATCCGCAGCACCCGCGCGAAAGCGCTGCGCTCGAACGGGCGGCTCACCGTGATCCGCGCCACCCCCTCCGTCGCGATCATCCCCGCCAGCACCTCCTCGCCGCTCTCCACCAGCCGCGGGAGGCTCTCCCCCGTCAGCGCCGCCGCGTTAAACATCGCGGCGCCACTTTGCAACGCGCCGTCCAGCGGCACCCGCTCGCCGGCCACCACCTCCACCGTCTCCCCCACCTCCACCTCCGACGGCGGCACCCGGCGCGTCTCGCCGTCGCGAACCACCGAAGCCGAGTCCGGCCGAGCCTCCAGCAAGGCGTTGATGCCCCGACGCGCCCGACGCACCGCCCCCGCCTGGCACAGCTCGCCGACGGAGTAAAAGAGCATCACCGCCACCCCCTCCGGGTACTCGCCAATGAGGAAAGCCCCGAACGTCGCCACGCTCATCAGCGAAAACTCGTTGAAAAAATCACCGCGCGAAAACGCCCGCCACGACTCCACCAGCACCGGCCAACCCACCGGCGCGTAGGCCAGCGCGTACCACGCCAGGCGAGCCATCGCGCCCGGGTCGACCAGCGCGTCCAACACCATCCCGCCCACCAGCAGGCACGACGACAACACCCCCGGAAGGTACAAACGCCACGACCGGGCAACGCGCGACGGCGCCTCCCCGTGACAACCGCAAGAAGTACACTGATTATCCATCTTACACTCTAATTGATACCTCGCGAAGGTACACCCGAAACCCTGCAACACGGTTGCAAACCGCGAACAGCCGCGCTTGATCCCGGCGATTTTTCGTATATTCGCGCCATGCAAGAAAAACACACCGGAGAAAATAGCGCCCAGCGCGGCTTCGCGAGAAGGTCGAGGAGATACATCGTCGCCCTCCTCCTCTTCCTCGCGTGGATACTGCTCGACCAAAACAGCCTCATCGAACGCTGGCGACTGCGATCCGAACTGCGCGCGCTGGAGCGGGAACAAGCCTACTACCGCGAAACAGCCGCCGACAATATCAGGAAAATCGACGAACTGCAGGGCGACCGCGAAAAACTCGAAAAATTCGCCCGCGAACAATACCTCATGAAACGCCCCGACGAGGACATCTTTATCATCGACGACTAACAACGCGACGTGGGACGAATCATCGCCATAGACTACGGGAGGAAACGCGTCGGCATCGCCACCACCGACCCTTCCCGCATCATCGCCACCGGCATCACCACCGTCGCCGCACGCGACACGCTCGCCTTCCTGCGCGAATACGCCGCCCGCGAAACCGTCGACCGCTTCATCGTCGGACACCCCAAGCAAATGGATAACACCGACTCCCAAAGCATGATCTACATCACCCCCTTCCTCGCCGCCCTCCGCCGCGCCTTCCCCGCCACGCCCGTCGAACTGTACGACGAGCGATTCACCTCCGTCCTCGCCCACAAAGCACTCATCGAGGGCGGCGCGCGGAAAAAAACGCGACGCGACAAAGCCCTCGTCGACACCATCAGCGCCACCATCATACTCCAATCATACCTCGAAAGAATAAAAAACACCACCACGTAAATCACCATGCTCTTACCAGTTTACATCTACGGACACCCCGTCCTCCGTCAACCCACCGTGGAAATCGACCCCCGCGGCGAGGAATTTGAAAAACTCCTCCAAAACATGTGGGAAACCATGTACGAAGCCGACGGCATCGGCCTGGCCGCCCCGCAAATCGGGAAAAACTTCCGCCTCTTCGTCATCGACGCCAGCAACTTCGCCCAACGCGACCCCTCCTGTGCCGACTTCAAGCGCGTCTTCGTCAACCCCCGCGTCACGCGCCGCTCCGCCGGGCAAGTCACCATGAACGAGGGATGCCTCAGCGTCCCCGGCATCCACGAGGACATCGCGCGCCCGGCCGCCATCACCATCGCCTACCAGGACGAGCGCGGAAACCCCCGCGTCGAGGAGTTGGACGGCATGCGCGCCCGCGTCGTCCAGCACGAATACGACCACATCGAGGGAATTACCTTCATCGACCACCTCTCCCCCCTCAAAAAACGGCTGCTCAAAAGCAAACTCGCCGCCATCACCGGGGGAAATTTCCACAAAGAATACCGGGTCGTCCTCCCGGGGAAGTGACTCGCGCGAAATCGAAACTCCCGCCCGCGTGAATAAAACCCCCGGGCGCGAGGGGAAAACGATCACGCGCGATTTCAAAACGATCTCGCGCGATTTCAAAAATATCTCGCGCGAGATAAAAAAGAAATCGCACCATTTCAAAACGGAATCGAGCGACTTCAAAAAAATCTCGCGCGAGATAAAAACGAAATCGCGCGAGATAAAAATGAAATCGCACTGTTTCAAAAAAATCTCGCGCGAGATAAAATTGAAATCGCGCGAGATCGTTTTGAAATCGCGCGTGATTTTTTTCCCCACGCGGGCGGGGGCTTTATTCACGCGCGAAAAACACCCTCCCTCGCGCGAGAAAATTCCCGTCCGTGGCAAAACACCCGCGCCCTTTCGAGCGGTACAACGCCCCTCGCGCCCGGAAACCGGTCAATGGGAAAAACCTCGCCGCACCCGCCACCAGCCTGGCTTCTCCCCTCCCCCGCCCGGTTAAGGTTTTATTAATTAAGAAATTCTTAATAGGACGGCGGCAGGAAAATTGTTAATATCGTGGCCTGGATCTTTAAACAAAATCGTGAATCTATAAAAGCGTATCGTTATGAAAGCAAAAATGATCTTCATGACCGTGGTCTCCGGCTTGGCGGGAGGCCTCCT
>JAIRXZ010000151.1 GCA_031267995.1 Odoribacteraceae bacterium
TGCTGAAGGGCACGAGGTTCCGCGTCCTCTTTGCCAACGACATCCTGGAGGAGGCCTTCGTCGCCTGGTCGAACTACTTCAAGCGTCCCGGCATCTATCACCGCGAGAGCGTCGTAGACCTCGTCCGGGCGCACCGCCGGGGCGAGGCCGTATTCCCCGCCAACGTGGACGTGGTGACGGGCGGCTTCCCCTGCCAGGACTTTAGCCTCGCCGGCAAGCGTCGCGGTTTCGACTCCCACAAGGATCACCACGGCAATCTCATCCGCGGCCAGGCGCCCGGCGGCGAAACCCGCGGACAGTTGTACACGTGGATGAAAGAGGTGATCGACATCACCACCCCCCGCCTCTTTATCGCCGAGAACGTGAAGGGTCTGGTCAACCTCCAGGACGCGAAGGAGGTGATCCAGCGCGATTTCTCCTCGGCCGACGGCGGCGGCTACCTCGTGCTGCCCCCGCGCGTGTTGAACGCCGCGGACTTTGGCGTTCCCCAGGCGCGCGAGCGGGTGATTTTCATAGGTATCCGTCGATCGGCCTTGACGCCCGCCGCCCTCGCCGCCCTTTCCCTCGACCCCGTGCCGGCGGCCTTCGATCCCTACCCGCGTCCCACGCACGCGCACACCACGCGGGACGATGCCCTGGCGCCTCCCGTGACGCTGGGCGAGGTGTTTGCCTCGCTGCCGGAGCCGGACGAGGCCACCGATCCATCGCAACGTTTCTACTCGATGGCCAAGTACATGGGCGCGCATTGCCAGGGGCAGAAGGAGGTGTCGCTCGGCAGCGTGTGCCCGACCATCCGATCGGAGCACCACGGGAATATCGAGTTCCGACGCCTCTCCGCGGAGCACGGCGGGCGGATGACCGACGAGCTGGCGCACGGCATGAAGGAGCGACGGTTGACGCCCCGCGAGTGTGCTGTTGCCCAGACGTTCCCGATGGATTACCCCTTCGTCGCGCCGGACGATTCTCGCCGCGGCCGTTTCCTGCTCAGCGCCTCGTCCGCTTACCGGATTATTGGCAATGCCGTGCCTCCCCTGTTGGCTTATCATCTCGCCAAGCGACTTGAGCAGCTGTGGCCGCTCTATTTCGGTGATTAACAGGGGTGATGGGGGTGTCTTCCTCGCCTTTTCCCGCTATCTTCACGGATGATATCGCCCGGTATAAGCGCCTTTCACCGCCCGGTATAAACACCTTTCACCGCCCGGTATAAGCGCCTTTCACCGCCCGGTATAAGCGCCTTATATCGCCCGATATAATCACCTTATATCGCCCGATATAATCACCTTATATCGGTCGATAGAATCACCTTCTATCGGTCGATAGAATCACCATCTATCGGTCGATAGAATCACCTTCTATCGGTCGATAGAAGCGCCTTCTATCGCTCGATAGAATCACCTTCCACCGTTCGGTGGAAACATCTTCCACCGGGCGGTGGAAGCATCCTTCACGGGTACGGGCAGGGTTTGTTTATCGTTAGAGAATAGCCCCCTACCGGCCGGCGGCGAGCCTCTCCCGCACGTCGACGAGGCGTTGGTTGCTGCTGCCGACGAACCGCGCCGACAGGTCGCGCAGCGCCTCCACGTAGGGGCCGTCCACCAGCACGTCGATAAAGGGGAGGATGATGGAGAGGCGGGGTGAGGCCGCCACCTCCTCGTACAGGTAACCGGTGTAGCACCAGATGGTTTTGCTGGTTTCGCGGCGGAGGCGGCGAGCCAGGGCTGTAAACCCCTCAACCTGCGCGAGGGGGTCGCCACCGGTGAAGGTGACGTTGGAAAACTCGGCATCCATCACACGCTCCATGATGGCGTCGAGGCTCCAGGGGGTGCCGTTGTTGATGTCCCAGGAGAGGGGGTTGTGGCATCCGGGGCATCGCCGGGGGCACCCCGCCGCGTAGATGGAGGTGCGGAAGCCGGGGCCGTCCACGGTGGTGTCCTCGACAATCCGCAGCAGGGAGAGGGTGTCAATCATGAATCACGCGGTCGTTCAGCTCGGCGAGCTTGGCGCTGTTCCACCGGTCGGTGGTGCCGACGAGGTAGCCGGTGATGCGCTGCAGTCGGTCGACGCGCTCGCTGCCGCAACGGGGGCAGGCGAGGGGACGGGCGTCGGCGTTCTCGAAGCCGCAGTCGAGGCAGCGGTTGCGGTTGTGGTTGACGGAGGCGTAGCCCATGTCGTGGGCGTCCATGAGGTCGACGACGGTCATGATGGATTCGGGGTTTCGCGTGGCGTCGCCGTCTATCTCGACGTAGAAGATGTGGCCGCCGCGGGTGAGGGCGTGGTAGGGTGCTTCCACGCGCGCCTTGTGGTGGGCGCTGCACTTGTAGTAGACGGGGACGTGGTTGGAGTTGGTGTAGTAGGGGCGATCGGTGACGCCGGGGATTTCGCCGAACTCCTGGCGGTCGCGGCGGGTGAACCGGCCGGCCAGTCCCTCGGCGGGTGTGGCGAGGACGCTGTAGTTGTGGGCGTATTGTTCGCAGAAGCCGTTGATCTTGTCGCGCATGCGGGTGACGATGTCGATGCCGAGCTGCCGCGCCTGTTCGTCCTCGCCGTGGTGCTTGCCGGTGAGGGCGACGAGCGCCTCGGCGAGGCCGATGAATCCGATGCCGAGGGTTCCCTGGTTGATGACTTGCTCGATGGTGTCGTCGGGTTGCAGCCCCTCGCATCCTTCCCAGAGGAGGGACATGAGCATGGGGAATTGCTTGGCCAGTGCGGTTTTCTGGAATTCGAGGCGCTGGTGCAGCTGGAGGGCGGCCAGGTCGAGGAGGGCGTCGAGGTCGCGGAAGAAGTTGTCCAGGCGTTGTTGGCGATCCTCGATAGCCCTGCTGTCAATGGCCACGCGGACGAGGTTGAGGGTGGTGAAGGAGAGGTTGCCGCGGCCGATGGAGGTCTTCCGCCCGAAGCGATTTTCAAACACGCGGGTGCGGCATCCCATGGTGGCCACCTCGTGGAGGAATCGGTTGGGGTCGTCCTCTCGCCACAGTTCGTGCCGGTTGTAGGAGGCGTCCAGGTTCAGGAAGTTGGGGAAGAACCGGCGGGCGCTCACCTCGCAGGCGAGGCGGTAGAGGTCGTGGTTCCTGTCCGCGGGGAGGTAGCTGACGCCCCTTTTCTTTTTCCATATCTGTATGGGGAAGATGGCGGTGGCTCCGTCGCCGACACCCTCGTTGGTGCTGTTGAGGAGCTCGCGGATGATGCATCGTCCCTCGGCGGAGGTGTCCGTGCCGTAGTTGATGGAGCTGAAGACTACCTGGTTGCCGCCGCGGGAGTGGATGGTGTTCATGTTGTGAATGAAGGCTTCCATGGCCTGGTGCACGCGGCTGACGGTGCGGTTGATGGCGTGCTGGAGGGCGCGGTCGTCGCCCTGGAGGTTGTCGAGGGGTCGGGCGATATAGTCCTCTATCTTGGCGTCGCGGAGGTGGGCGAGGGGGCGGTTGGTGAATCGCTCGATCGTCTCCAGCTCCTCGACGAGGCTGCCGCGGACGAAGGGCGCCAGGTAGAAGTCGAAGGCGGGGATGGACTGGCCGCCGTGCATCTCGTTCTGCGCGGTTTCCAGGGAGATGCAGGCGAGGACGCTGGCCGTTTCGACGCGCCGCGGGGGACGCGACCCGCCGTGGCCGATGGAGAAGCCGGCGGTGAGCACCTTGTCCAGCGGGTGTTGCACGCAGGTGAGGCTTTTGGTGGGGTAATAGTCCTTGTCGTGGACGTGGAGGTAGTTGCGGCGAATGGCTTCCTTGACCTCCGGCGCCAGGAGGTAGTCATCGACAAAGGGTTTGGTGCTCTCGCTGGCGAACTTCATCATCATGCCGGCGGGGGTGTCGGTGTTCATGTTGGCGTTTTCGCGGGTGATGTCGTTGGACTTTGTTTCGATGATTTCGAGGAATATCTCGCGCGTTTTAGCCTTGCGGGCGATGCTGCGCTGGTCGCGGTAGGCGATGTAGCGCTTGGCCACCTCCTTGCGGGGGCTGTTCATCAACTCCATCTCGACCATGTCCTGGATCTCCTCCACGGTCATCCGCTCCTTCCCGTGGACGCTGACGCGGTCGGCAATCCGCTGGATGAGGGAGGGATCCTCCCCCTTCTCCGTTTGCAACATGGCCTTGCGCACGGCCGTCTTGATTTTCTCCTCGTCGAAACCGACGATACGCTTGTCTCGCTTGATTACTGTCTGGATCATCGTCTTATTTTTTAGGGGTCAGGTACGCGAATGTAACATATTTTCGTCGCCGTCACGGGGGCGCGATGCCTTTTTTCATGCCCGAAAGGCCATTTTCACGTCGCTGTAACGCGCCTCCATTTAGCGGGTTAGTATTTTTAACTAAAAAAGTCGGGGAATCGACTAAATGAAACAGGCCACTAACTTGTAATACTAATGGAGGCGGGAACGTTCTCGCCGATGAAAGAATAACGAATAATAATGACGAAACTTATGCACGCTAAACTTAACATGGCGGTCGCCTGCGCCCTGCTCATCGCGGGGATCACCGGCTGCGACAAGAAGCGGGAAAAGGGCGCCGCCGCGGAGACAACTACCCTCACCCTCACCCTCGCGCACGGGCAAACGCGGGCGGCGGATCCCAACGCCGAAGCCGGCGAACTGGCCGTCCGGACGATTGACGTTTACATCTTCGACGGGGAGAGCCTCGCCCTGATCAACAGGACGCGCCTGAACGCCGCGGATTTCGAGTCCGCCGGCGAGGTGAATACCTTTAAGAACAAGGTGAAGATCGAAACCACGACGGGAAAACGACGCGTCGCCGCGGGGGTGAACCTGCCCGACGGCTTCCCCGATCCCACCTCCATCGCCTCGCTGCGAGGCGCCTGGACGACGACCATCGACCAGCTGGCCGGCGCCGAAACCGGCTTCGTGATGTTCAGCGACGAGCTGGTGGACGCGACGCTCGTGGCCGAGTCTGACCCGGATCACGCGACGGCAAACGCCGTCTCCGTGAACGTCACCCGGGTGGTGGCGAAGGTTGCCGTGGTAGACGCCGGGGTGAACCTGAATCACTCGATCGGCGCCTTCTCCAACCTCCAGTTCGCCATCCGCAACTCCAACACGAAGCTCTTTCCCCTCCGCCTGGTGGAGAACGGCGTGGTCAAGGATCCCAACTGGGACACCTATGACGCGGCCGATTTCGAGCATCCCGCGGATTACATCCCCGTCAACGCCAAGAATGCCGATCCCGCCGCCTGGGGGGTGAAGTACGCGCCCGAAAACACGTCGAAGGTTCCCGTGGAGAAGAACAGCACCTACGCCGTCATCCGCGCGGTGTTCGTGCCCGCCGTCTTCCACGACAAGGACGGGATGCCCACCCCCAACGAGGGCATGAGAAAGAGCTTCTGGACGGTGAAAACCGCTGACGGTGAACTCTACTACTTCGACATGGAGATGGCGGCAGACGGTTTCGTCACGAACCATCCCGAATCGGTAAAGAGCGCTCGATACGCCAACGGGGAGTGTTACTACAGCGCCTACCTCGGCCCGTCAAACGGCTACAGCACGCTGCGAAACACCTTCTACCGGGTGAACGTCAAGAGCCTCATCCCTCCCGGCAGGCCAACGCCGGAGCCGGCGGATCCCGACCAGCCCCTTTCCGGGGTCACGGACATTGACATCGAAGTGGTCATCATCCCCTGGGACGTGGTTGATGACGGCTACGATTTGCACTGATCCCCCGTTTGCCGCGCCGCGCGCTAGCTCCCCCGGTGCCGGCCACCCCCCGCCCACGCGTCGACCGTGACGCGTGGCGGTGGTGACCTGCCTGCCGGTGGTGCTGACCCGCCTGCCGGCAACCGGGAAATATGCTCGATTGCCGTGTGTGTGTCGTGAGAAATCTTCGCCGCGCACGTTACACGTGAAAGCCCTTGTCCCGCCTCGTTCCGAAAACGACGCCGTACCGGGAATCGACGCGACCGAGCGCGCGAAAAAGGAGAACTTTCAAAAATCGTAATTAGATACTATTTACGTTCATTTGTTTCATATCCGCTGGAGGCTGTCGTGATGATAGCCTCCTATTTTTTTACCGTCAGGCGGTTGTTGGCCTTTCCCACGTGCGCGTCGCCCGTACCCGTACCTGTAGAGACGTAGCACGCTACGTCTCCCAATAAGGGAAAACCCGTAACGTGAGACGTAGCACGCTACGTCTCTACAGAGGTCGTTCAATCCATATCCGCACTGTGGGGGGTGCGCCTCGCGTGCGCCCTTTCCCGCGTGTGCACCCCGACGACAACACCGGTAAACATGTAGGGGCGCACCTGCGTGTGCGCCCTTCCTCGCATGCCCTTCCCCGCATGTGCATCCCAACGACAATACCGGTAAACCCGGGCGTGTGGCCCGGAGGGCCTGATTTGCATAACCGTGGGTCAACGACCCACGGAAAGACGGCATTATATACTCCTGCCTGAAAGGCAGGACTATTGGTAATACAGTCCTGCCTTTCAGGCAGGGATTCACGAGGTTGTTTTTTGCCGCAAGCCGCGCTACGCTTGCATGCGGTTATGCAAATCAGGCCCTTCGGGCCGCTAAACGCGTGCCGATGATAAAAGGGCAACCACAAGGGTTGCCCCTACAGCATACTCCAATGGCTTCGACAAGCTCAGCCACCGGGGAGGTGGTGGCTTCGACAAGCTCAGCCACCGCGGCTATTACGGTGGCTGAGCCTGTCGAAGCCGCCACCACCACCACCACCCACCCACCACCACCGCGGTGGCTGAGCCTGTCGAAGCCCAAACAACAAAAGCCAACAATCATGACCCCGCCGCTGGCGCGGACTTGTAGCCCGTGCCAACGAAAGAACACCCTTTCCGGTGGTGGCACGGGCTACAAGCCCGCGCCAGCGAAAAATACACCCGTGCCAGCGAAAAATACAAATAAAAGCCCCCGCCGGGTTATCGCTTTTGCCGGTTTCGCGGTGGCGGAACGGGTGCATACACGAGGAAGGGCGAATAATTATTCGCCCCTACAGGTTATTGTCGGGTTATTGTCGGGATATCGCCGGGTTATGTTGTAGGGGCGAATAATCATTCGCCCAAACCGCCTGGAAAGCAAATGCGTCGAGGGCGCACGCGAGGCGAACCACGAGCGCGGGGCGGGCACCCTGG
>JAIRXZ010000016.1 GCA_031267995.1 Odoribacteraceae bacterium
TTTTCTTTCTGCCGTCGCGTTTTTTTTATCTGACGGCACTCCTTGTAGATGAACGAGGCGGGAAATGGCAACGGGGGGCGTCCCTCCCGGTGAAAAGGGGGCGAGAAAAGGCGGGAGCGTGTCTGCTCCCGTCTTTTTTATGCCGACATGGTAATGATTTCCAGGGGATAGATGTGGCGAGGGGCGGCGGTCGGGAGGGGCGTTATAGCAAAGGGCGGTGTTCAAACGAAATACGCATTTCTTCTATTTCAGTCCAGGTCTCGTGGGGCGCGAGACGGGAGGCCGGGGGCGTGAGGATCGAGAAACAGGCGTGAAGTTTCTCGAGAAGGAGGGGATTTCCATCGACCGAGGTGATGAGCGCGTTCCAATATTTCTCGCGATTGTCGTATTCGTCGATAAACATCCAGATTTCCTCGTCGGGAGCGTCGGGGGCGTCCATGAAAAAGGAGCGCGTGCGGGAGTAATAGAATAGTTCAGGGTGAGCGTGTTGATAACGAAGCATGTCGGCGAATATCTCTACCGCCCGCGCGTGGTTTTCTTTCTTTACGCGCATTTTTCCGATGTCAATTTGTGTCATGGTTTTTTGTTTTGATGGTCGCGCGGGAGAATATCGTCCCGCCGCGGTAAATTTACGGCGAGGCCGGGCGGCGAGGTCTTCAATTAATTGAAGAAAGGGGAGGGGGCTATTTTTTGGCGAGCCTGCTCTTTAACGTGCTCAGCCAAACGGGGGTGATTCCCATGAAATTGGCGATGTCCTTTGAGGCGAAACGGTGGAAGATGAAGGGGTGACGCTTCATGAGCCAGGCGAGAAATTCGGCGCTCGCGAGGCCTGTCAGGTGGTTTTGAAATTGGTTTTGTATGGAGATGTAGCGGATCGCGTTTTTCCCGGCGAAGCGCGCGTAGGCGGCGTCGGTGATGCCCCACTTGAAAAAGAGGGAGAGGTCTAAGGCGGCGATGGTTGTTTTTTCGTTGGCTTTCACGAGGTAAGAGACGATGGAGTGGTCGCTGTTGATGTACGCGTTGCCGAGCACGGGCATGAAGTCCTCGGTGTGGAACATGATGGCTTTTTCGTCGCCGCGGGAGGTGATGATGTAGCGCACGCAGCTGCCTTTCAGGATGTGATAGGCTTTCGTGTTGCTGAAAGATTCGTCAATAATCGTGTCGCCTTTTTTAAATTCGAGGATGGTGGCGCGCTCGATCAACGTTTTCTTTAACGCGGGAGTGATGTCGGGCGGGAGTTGTAGCGAAAGTTTTTCAACGTCGGGGAGCATGGCGAGGGGTTCCGGCAAAAGGGTCAGGCGAGTAGCGCGGGGAGGCGTTCCATCTGGTGGAAGGTGTGGCTTTTTTGTCGTAAGCGGCTGGCGCTGTTGTGTCCGCGGGTGTAGAGGAGCGAGGGGATGCCGAGGGTTTCGGCGACTTCGGCGTCGTGCAGGGTGTCGCCGATGATGAGGCTGGTGGCGGGGCGGATGGGGTGGCGGGCGAGGAGTTCGCGGCCGTGGGCGATTTTGCCGTCCGCGTGGGTGTTGGCGGATCCGCGGATGGCGTGGAAGAATTGGCTGATTTTGAAGCGTTGGAGCATGTCGGCGAGGAGGTCTTCCCGAAGCGCCGAGAGGATGTACTGGCGGATGCCGGCGCGATGGAGGGCGGCGAGGGTTTCGAGGGCGCCGGGGGCGAGCGCGAGGGTGGGGGAGAGGCTGGCGTAGATGTCGGTGTATTCCGTGGCGATGTCGTTCCAGTTTTCGCGCGAGAGGTCGAAGCCGAGGGAGGCGTAGTAGGGGCGGACGGGGAAGGCGAAGGCGCCCCGGTATTGTCGGCGCGTGATGACGGGGAGGGCGCGGGGGTGGAGCATGGCGTTGATGGTTTCGACGTTGACGGCGAGGTCGTCCAACAGGGTGCCGTTCCAGTCCCAGATGATGGTTTCGGGTTGTTTCATTGTTGTTTTTTCGCCTTTCCGCGAGGGGTCGTTGGTCGCGATGACGCGGTTTTAGAGGTTGGCGCGGATGGCGGCGGCGGTGGCGGACATTTGTTCTTCCGTGAAGGTTAGCTTGGGGCGGGAGAAGTCGAGGTCGTTGTTGCCTTGGAGGGGTACCAGGTGCAGGTGGGCGTGGGGGATTTCGAGGCCGATGACGGCGATGCCCACGCGGAGGCAGGGGATGGTTTTTTCGATGGCGCGGGCGATTTTTTTGGCGAAGGGGAGGATGGCGGCGAGTTCGTCGTTTTCGAGGTCGAAGAGGTAGTCGATTTCGCGCTTGGGGACGACGAGGGTGTGCCCCTGGTGGAGGGGGGAGATGTCGAGGAAGGCGTAGAAGTTTTCGTCTTCGGCAATCAGGTGGGAGGGGATTTCGCCGCGGATGATTTTGGAGAAGATTGTTGCCATGGGGTTTAGAGGCTGATGTTGACGATTTCAAATTGCATGAGGCCGGCGGGTACTTGTACTTCGACGACGTCGCCGAGTTTTTTCCCGATCAGGGCTTTGGCAATGGGGGTGCTGACGGATAGTTTTCCCGATTTGAAGTCGGCTTCTGTTTCGGAGACGAGGAGGTAGGTCATGGTGACATCCGTTTTGGTGTTGCGGATGGTTACCTTGTTGAGTATTTGCACTTTTTTGGTGTCTATCTGGGATTCGTCGATGACTCTACAGTTCGTGACGGTTTCCTGGAGCTGGGCGATTTTGGCTTCGAGCAGTCCTTGGGCGTCTTTGGCGGCGTCGTATTCGGCGTTTTCCGATATGTCGCCCTTTTCGATGGCTTCACCGATGGCTTTGGATATTTTGGGGCGTTCGACGGCTTGCAGCGTGTCCAACTCTTCCTGTAGTTTTTTTAATCCCTCTTTTGTTACGTAGTGTACTTTCTTTGTCATACAATAATTTTTTACTCGCGTGTCTGGTGGTTTTTCACGCGTGGGTTTGATCAGCTAAAAATAAATGACACCTATCCTCCAATAAGTGCCTTTACTCGAAAGAGGATTCCCGGGCAGGAATCCTCTCCTCTACGCAAGCAAAGGTAGAGGCTTTTTTTCGATTGGCAAAATTTTCAGCGACAAAAAATATTCGGGGGGCGACGGGAGGGGGGACGCCTTGGTTTTTGTAACGTGTGCAGGAGCGGACGGGAGGCGGGGTGGAAAAGGTTTTTAGCGCGTAAATTTCCCTTTTTTAAAAATAATGCGCATTTGCTATTGTTTCGTGTAAAAAATTTTGTAGGTTTGCAACAGAATCCACGGGTGAACGTGTCGACGCGTCGCTCGGAGGTTCTGGACGTGTTTGTTGATGAACTTTTTTATGAGATTAGTAGGTTTAATTTTAGGAAGTTTCATGATTCTCCTGGGGGGGTGCAACTCTCGACAGGTCAAGATCACGGGCGCTATCCAAGGGTTGGATGGGACGGTGAGGCTGTTGACCGAAAGTCCGGGGGGAAAGGGCTTTAGCGTGTTGGTGCAACAAGAGGTGAAGGATGGGCGGTTTGAGCTGCGGACGGAACAGATTGTTCCCCCTGCCCAGGTGTGGATTGATCTGCGGGGGAGAAGGATGGTGGAGCTGATCGTGGACGCGCGGGAGGGGACGCTGATCGAGGGGTCGACGGATTCGCTGGATCGTATTAAGGTGACGGGGTCGTCCCTGGCGGAGATGTACGCGCACGTCAAGCAGACGCTCGACGAGAAATTCGGTCACGATATTGAAAATTATAACGCGAGGATTCTCGAGATCAGCAGAAAGGAAAAGTTGACGAGGGATGACGAGATGAAGTTGGGCAAGTACCAACTGGACAGGCAACGGATGGTCGGGCGACGGGCTGATTACGTGAAACAGATGATTAGAAGTAACCCGCCGCAGCGGGAGTTGTCGCTGTTCTTGCTGAAGAACGAGTTGGTGGATAGCCTCGACGCGCAAAAGCGGCTGTTTAACACGCTGGCCATTCGAAATAAAGAGAGCAATATCTATAAAATTTTGGAGCAACAGTTAAGATAAAGACCACATCGTGGTTTCATTTTCCCGTTTTTATTACTTAGTTGTTTTTAGAGGTACCCACGGGGGTACCTCTTTTCGCGGGTTGAAGATTTTCGCGCGGGGGGTTGTGCAGTCCCCCGAAAAGCGTTACATTCGCTGGATGTATTTCCCTTGATATGATAAGAAGAATAATTATCAGGATATTGTCGATCTTTATGCTTATCGCGTTTATTGCCGTGGTGAGCGTACAGTGGATTTGGATACGTTCGAGCATGAAAGAGCGAGAGGATCGCTTCCGCTCGAAGGTGTACAACGTGCTGAACCAGACGGTGAATTTTATCGACGATATGGATAACAAGCGGATTCTCGGCGAGATGAAGAAAGAGATCCGGGAGGATATCCGGGTGGCGATTGACACTTCGCGTGCTGATAACGGGATGCCCGGACGGTGGCCGGCGGTTAATTTCTTCGAGCGTTACGACGTCTATTCAAACGTGGTCGCGAACGAGGAGTACGGCGTTTTCGAGTTCCAAATGACCGCGAGCAACGTGTCCGGGGCGGGCGAAAGGTATCTGGACGGCCCCCTGCTGGAGTGGCTGGGGCACTACCTGGGGGTGGACGCGCCGGACGAGGCGAATGCGACGTTTCAGGGCAACGAGCAGCGGTATGACGTGGCGCGCGACCTGCTGGTGGGGCTGGTGAACGAAAAGGAGGGAAAGGAGGAGAAGGTGAGGAGATTGCTCGCCGATAAGAACATCGACCTGCTGGCCTTCATGCGCGAAAAGTTCGGGAACAATGATATTCGCATTCCCTTCACGGCACGGTTGATGAGCGAGAAGGAGATGTTGTCCAGGATCGCGGAGCGAGACGCGCGCGGCTTTTATTACGAGAAGATCTTCCCGAAGGTGGAGGCGGCAAACAACGAGTTTTACATCGGCGTGGCCTTCGATTCGACGGACTCCCTCGACTCGCTGATGTACGAGAACACGTCGTGGATGTTCATCATTTCTGCCTTTTGCATCATCGGGTTGATGACGGTATTTATCGTCACGATTGTCGTCATCACGCGCCAGCAAAAGCTTTCCGTGATCAAGAATGATTTCATCAACAACATGACGCACGAGTTTAAGACTCCCCTGGCGACCATCTCCCTGGCGACGGCGGCGATAGAGAAAGAAAAAGTACTGAACGATAAAGCGCAGCTACTAAAGTTCAATGCCATGATCCGCAGCGAAAACGAGCGAATGGACAAGTACGTGGAGCGTATCCTCACGCAGGCGAAGCTCGATCGGCGGGAGGTGCAGCTGAAGAAATCCGCGGTCGACCTGAACGCGCTCGTGAACGACGCCGTGCAGCATTTCCGCCTCCAGGTGGAGAGCGCCGGCGGGGAGATGCGGCAGGAGCTGGACGCGGCGGGAGTCGTGGCGCGGGTAGACGAAGTACACATGTTCAACGTGGTATGCAACCTGATTGATAACGCGATCAAGTACTCGCCCGCCGGGGTAAATATTTTCGTTTTCACGCGCCGCGAGGAGGGAACATTCGTCATCGGCGTGCAAGATCACGGCATCGGGATCGCCAAAGAAGCGCAAGGCAAAGTATTCAAGCGCTTCTACCGCGTCCCCAGCGGAAACGTGCACAACGTGAAAGGATTCGGCCTGGGATTGAGCTACGTCAAATCCATCGTCCTCCTCCACGGGGGCGACATTCGCCTGACCTCCAAGCGGGGGAAAGGCACGCTGGTAGAGATTATTTTCAAATTAGATAAAGAAGAATAAACGTTAACACAACAAACGATGGGACACAAAATACTTTTGGTAGAAGATGATCCGTGCTTCGGATCGGTATTAAAATCGTACCTTGAACTATCCGACTACGAGGTAGTTCACTGCGTCAACGGGATCTTTGGCCTCGAAGCCTTCAGGAAGGACAAGTTCGACCTCTGCCTCCTCGACGTCATGATGCCCAACATGGACGGCTTCACGCTGGGCAAGAAAATCCGCGAAATAGACTCCTCCGTCCCCTTCGTCTACATCACCGCCAAGAGCCTGAAGGAGGACATGAAGCAGGGATACGAAATCGGCGCGGACGACTACATCGTCAAGCCCTTCGACTCGGAGCTGCTCATCTTCAAAATCAGGGCAATCCTCAGCCGCAGCAAGCACGACGAAGTAGAAACGCGCCCGAAACTCATCCAAATGGGCGCCTACGAATTCAACACGGAACTGCGCACGATCACCGCCGGCGGCGACCTCATCAAGCTCACCCCCAAAGAATCGCGCCTCCTGGAACTCCTCTACTACCACCGCGACGGCCTCCTCCTCCGCGAAAAAGCCCTCACCGAAATCTGGGGCATGAACGACTACTTCACCGCCCGCAGCATGGACGTCTACGTCACCAAACTGCGCAAATACTTCAAGGACGACCCCTCCATCAAAATCGAAAACGTCCACGGCTCCGGCTTCCGCCTCATCATCGAGCCATAGCCGGTCGGCGCCCCCCGCCCGCCATCGCCTCCCCCGAAAACAACCGGGGGAGGCTTTCTATTTCGGGGGAAATTTGTACATTCGCGTCACTCATCAAAACAAGATTATATGACACAATTAGAGACAAAAGGAAGGCTCATGCGCCTCAAATCAATCATCGGAAACACCCCGTTACTAAAGATCGACTACACCTACAAAAAAGAGCGACGATCCCTCTACGCCAAGGCAGAATACCACAACCTCACGGGCAGCATCAAAGACCGCATGGCCTACCACATCCTCAGCTGCGCCTACACCTCCGGCGACCTTCGTCCCGGCATGCACATCATGGAAGCCACCAGCGGCAACACGGGCATATCCTTCTCCGCCCTCGGCCGGGCGATGAAACACGAAGTCACCATCTTCATGCCAAACTGGATGAGCGCCGAGCGCATCAACCTCATCAAAAGCTACGGCGCCAACATCCGCCTCGTCACCCCCGAAGAAGGAGGATTCCTCGGCAGCATCGCCATGGCAGAAAACCACAAAAAAGAAAACCCCGACGGCATCTTCCTCCCCCGCCAATTCGACAACGACAAAAACTGCGAAGCACACGCCACCTCCACCGGCCCCGAAATCGTCGCCCAGCTCATCCAGCAAGGCCTCGTCCCGGACGCCTTCGTCGCCGGCGTCGGCACCGGCGGCACCATCATGGGCGTCGGCGCCTACCTCAGGAGCGTCAACCCCGACGTCAAAATATACCCCCTGGAACCCGCCAACTCCCCCACCATGAGCACCGGCCACAAAGTCGGCAAACACCGCATCCAGGGCATCTCCGACGAATTCATCCCCTCCATCGTCAAACTCGACAAGCTAAACGACATCGTCCAGGTAGACGACGGCGACTCCATCATCATGGCGCAACACCTCGCCCGCACCCTCGGCCTCGGCGTCGGCATCTCCTCAGGCGGCAACTTCCTCGGCGCCGTCAAAGCCCAAAACACCCTCGGCAGGGAATCCATCGTCGTCACCGTCTTCGCCGACGACAGCAAAAAATACCTCTCCACCGACTACACCAGGGAAGAACCGGTAAAAGACGGATTCCTCTCCACCGACATCACCCTGGAAAAAGTCACCGTCATCAAATAACCCCCGGCGCCGC
>JAIRXZ010000035.1 GCA_031267995.1 Odoribacteraceae bacterium
CAGAAGAAGAATTATTATTAACAACGATTAAAGAAATCGATAAAGACTTATATCTACAAATCTCAAAAGTACAAGATGAAATAGACTTCTACAGAAAATTTTCAAATTATAAGCCGCTAAAGAAATTTATTGGACTTAGCCTTCTTTCATTGCAATATGTCCTTTCATTTGCTTTTGTAATATCTGTCCTATCGATAATAGCTTATGTTGTGCTATTTAGTAATTGGTATTGGAAAATAGTGATTGTTATACTTGCGGCATTAGGACTGTTTTTAATTGATAAAAGAATGAAAAAATGAATTTTATTTTCTCGCACAATAACAATGAAAGAGATTCAAAATGTAGATATAATCATGACCAAATCCAGATCCGCAACAGTGCTGCCGAATTTTTGATATTTGCCCTATAATTTTGTAGAAATACCATTGAAGTGCGTATCCAGAATAATACAATTTGGCTTACTCAAAAACTGATTTTCCTCATTATTTGACGTAGATAAGAGTGTTATTATCAAGCATCTGGCAAATATTCATCAGCAAGATGACTTGATGAAAAAACAATTTCTGCAATTTTTGCACAAGTTCAAACTGAAGGCAATCGGCAAGTTACCCGTGACGTAGAGTTTTACAAGTTCGATGCGATCCATCTCAGTTGATTACCGTGTCAATTCACAACGGGCAACCCAATTCCACCAATGAGCGACATCCGTTTTGTATGATTATGCCATTCGTGGTTATATCATTGAAAAAAAAGTGCATGAAAAATGGAACATTCCTCAACGAAGATTGCTTTGAATACCTGCGTGCCGAAATCCGGAAAATTAGGTTGAGCGGACGCCGTTTTTGCCAAAAGATAACGGATATCTACGCTACGGCAATGGATTACAATAGTAATGCTGTTATTACAAAATAATTCTTCGTCAAAGTCCAAAACAACTTGCATTACACTGTAAACGGTCATACGGCTGTCGACCTCATTCTATCGAGAGCCAACGCTGAAAAAGAACAGATGAGGTTGGCTTCGTGGGAGAAAAGTTCGGACGAAAAAATAGTCAAAACCGATCTTTCCATTGCAAAAAACAACCTGAACGAGATCGAACTGGAATCATTGGATCGTATAGTCAATGCTTATTTGGATTTAGTGGAAAACTGCACAAGAAGAAATATTCCTATGACAATGGAAGATCGGGCGAAACGCCTTGACTGGTTCCTGGAGGCCGACGACCGAGAAATATTGCAAAGCAGCGGAAAGGTTATCGCGTTGATGGCAAAAGATTTTTCCGAAAGCGAATTTGAAAATACCATATCATGCAAGACCGTCTGTTTGAATCCGATTTTGATAAGGAGATAAAGCGTCTTGAAGGGAAACAGAACAGACCGGAAGATTGAAACAGAGGTTGGATATTTTTTGAAATTTCGGTGGTAAATATCAGAAAAGTAACTACCCTCGCATCGCACTTAAACTGATTTGTTCGCATCTGTTTCGCCTCAGAAAAATGCGTGCAATCTGTGTGTAAAGAAAGGTGCGAGAATGATAATGAATTGATTATATGTTGTTTTGTTTGATTGAGTAGGTTTCATCACCTCCCCCGTCCCTTTCGGGCGTCGGGAACCCTCGTAACCTCCATTTTCTCGGCTCCATGCGAAGACGCTCGCACGACCTCGCTACCATTGCGGCCATCACCGCATTATCCGTCGACTACGGGACGAACCCCGTCGTGATGGGGCATACAGGCACTAATTGCCCCGTCGCGACGGTTTTTTCAAGTTTTGATGATATCATGGGGGAAAATTCCAGCAAATGCGATGTGGGTAAAAAACAGTTCGTGTATTCGCGTCGCCAACAGCAAGAGTTATTTGAAACAGCACCGATATTTTAGGATTTGGTGAAGATATGAAACAGCAAATGGATATTGCAAACAGTTAGGCGTAAAGAAGAAAAAAATGACATGCGTAGAAATCATGGAAGTCCTGGCACGCTTGAAATCCCGGGCACGCCTCGTATCCCCGATTCTTTCGACAGCAACAAAAGTAAAGCGGATCATCACCATCGTACTCCTGCCCATCGCTCACGTGGTCAATATGGAAGATCACGACCTCTGTCCTCTCCCTGGCAGCGGCGAGCGGCTGGTAACCCTCTCCCTCACCGCACCCGGCATGCCATCCCTTCGCGCCGCCGAGAACGCCATCGTGGGGTTACTATAAAAAAGGCACGGAGATGCCCCTCACCGTGGACGTCGCCAGCAACCTCCCGGATCCCGCCAACCCTCCAAAGATAAACCTAACCAGGGCGATCACCCGCATGGACGTCGGCGTGAAGGACGGCACCTCTCCCCGCGACAAGTTCCGGCTGAAAGGCGTCCCCTGTATAAAAGGTACACCACGAGCGCCATCGCTCCGCACGTCCTCGACACCATCACGAAAGGCCCGTTGGACTACACCAATCTCTCCCCCGCCCACGGCGCCCCGAACGCGAACACAATGTTAACGCTCACCGCCGCCACGAGCGTGACCATCGTCCGCACCGGTCATCGTCCGCATGCCTTTCACCCCTCACCTTTAAAATAGAATGTCCGCGAGGTAAACGTGGAGATGTCAAACCAAATCACCGTGAGCGTGATGATAATCCCTCGCGAGGAGAGGAGCTTCTCTACCAAGGAGAGCCGGTTCCCTCGCGAGGAGAGGAGACCCCTTTGCGAAAAGGCACGATTCTCTCGCAAAAACCCAAAATTATCTCGAGACAATTCACGATTGTCTCGCGAGAATCCAAAATATCCTTTAGAAAACAGGCAATATTCCGGAACAATTCATGATTGTCGCGAAACAATTGCCAATTGTCTCGTGACAATCGCGGGTTGTCTCGCGACAATTGAACATGTTCTGGAACAATTCACGATTGTCTCGAGAAAATCGTGGATTGTCTCGAAACAATTCAGCGTCTTCGCGAGACAATTACCAATTGTCGCGAGCGTATTTGACCTCTTCACGGCACGCAGGTAGAAACAATAACAGTGAACATGCAAATAGTAACCATTAAAACTTAGAGCACATGGGAAAAACACAACCAACCAGAGACAATGACTTTATGAACTTGGCAGAGAACGTGTGTGGCCAGATGACAGTCAACAAGACGGCGTGGAAACTTGAAACTGCCTTCGTCGATCGGACGACGCTAACCACCGCGCGTGCCCTCGCCGCATACACCGCCAACTCCAACCCCGAAACCAAAAACCATGAAACGGCTTCCGCCAAGACAGCCACCTTCAGGGACTTGAGGGTGTGCATGTCGGAGGCCGGTGGCGTGCTCAGGGCTAACCCGCTGGTGTCTGACGGCGAGCTGGTGGGATGGGACTCCGCTCGTGCGTGCGCCACGCTCACGAACCGCTTCCCGTTCCCAGGGAGGCCCCGGAGTTGACCGTCATCGCCGGGCGTCACCACGAGGTAACGGTCTACACGAGCGCGCCGCTGCACGGGCATCCCGTCGACAGTGTGAGAAAGAGGTCGTATCACGGCTTCGTTTTCCGTTACCTCGTGGAAGGGCAGAAGGAGTGGCGCGAGGAACAGAGCACTCGACTGAAGGCCATGCTCGAATTTTCCCCGGAGGACGAGGGAAAGCGCCTGACCGGCGTCGCCGCGTGGATGAACCTGCGATTGCAGCGAGGCCTCTGGAGTGACGAGGCGGCCGTGTTGATCAATTGACCGGTGGAGAGAGAAAAGGATTTGACGGGGGCCGTTCCATCGTGGAGTGGCTCCTTTTTTATTTTCTCGCGCCTCCCCGGTTTCGGCCGGGGAGCGTTTTTTTCGTGGCGTCGGGTGCCTCTTGCCCGTCGGGGGCGCGTAAATCCCGGTAAAAATCGTATGTTCGCGTAAAATTTAAAAAGATGATAGAGATACGCGTACCCGTGGAGTTCGTCCAGCTGGACGAGAGCAGTTATCACCCCCTGGTGACGGTGGCCGTCGGGCGCATCGAGGGCGATTTTATCCTGGATACCGGGGCGTCCATCACGGTGATCGAAAAGTTTACACCCTTCTCGTTCAAACGGCTGGGAGATACCCGCGGCATTAGCTCCGGGGGCATCGGCGGGGATATCGGCGACGTGGAACTGGTGCGCCTGGAGACGATGACCATCGGCGGGCACACGTTTCGCGACGAGCACGTGGCGCTGGTCGACCTCCAGTACGTGAACACGCTGTACCGCGACAGGCTGAAAAGAAGGGTCTCCGGGCTGATCGGGAGCGATTTCCTGGTGAAGTATCGCGCGCTGGTGGATTACGAAAATCGGGTGCTCGTCCTAAAAGTATCGGCCGCTTGAGCGGATGTTTTGAAAAAATATCATACTTTCGCGCACCGAACGACACGAAACCCAAATAATATAAATAGTTAACGTATGCAGAATAAGAAAGCGATCAAGTCCCTCGCCATCATGCTGGCGCTGGTGAGCCTTTACCAGTTGTTCTTCACGTACAAAACCAGGCAGGTGGAGAATGACGCGAGAATGTTCGCCGCGGGTGACCCGGTGAAGGAGAAAAGTTACCTGGATTCCGTCCAAAACGAGGTGGTCTATAACCTCCTGGTGGCTACATTTACATATAAGGAGTGCAAGGAGCTGGAGCTGAACCTGGGGTTAGACCTCCGCGGGGGCATGAACGTCACCATGGAGGTGGACGTGGTGGACGTGGTGAAGAGCCTGGCCAATCACAGCGAGGATCCGTCGTTTAACGCCGCCCTCGCCGAGGCCGTCAAGGAGCGGGAGAGCAGCGCCTCGGACTTCGTTACCCTTTTCGGGCAGGCGTTCGCGAGGATCGCCCCGGGGGCGCAGCTGGCGTCGCCGGCCATTTTCGGCACGCGGGAGATGGAGGAAAAGATCAGGCGGGGGGCGTCGAACGAGGAGGTGCTGGGCGTGATCCGCGGGGAGGCCAACGGGGCTATCGATAATACTTTCAAGATACTGAGCACGCGTATCGACCGGTTCGGCGTGACGCAGCCGAACGTGAGAAAGGCCGATATTTCCGGGCGTATCATCATCGAGCTGCCGGGCGTCAAGGATCCGCAGCGCGTGCGGGAGCTGCTGCAAGGTACCGCCGCCCTGGAGTTTTACGAGACTTACGATCAGCAGGATTTCCACCCCTTCCTGGAGGCGGCCGACGCGAAGTTGCGCGACGTGCTGCACGCGAAGGAGGTGCTGCAGGGGGGCGAGGCTGTCGATTCGGTGCCCGCCGCCGGTAGCGTGACGGGGACGGGCGAGGGGACGGCCGAGACCGGTTCCGAGCTGATGGATGCCCTGGGGCAACAGGCGGATAGCCTCGGCGGCGCCGACCCGTTTGCCTCGCTGACGAGGACGAACCCGTTGTTCGCCGTCCTGTCGCCGAACCCGCCCAATAATAACGTGCACGGGGGGTCGGCCGCCGTGGGGTACGCGCTGGCGAGGGATACTTCCAAGGTGAACGCTTTCCTGGCGATGCCGCAAGTGAGGAGCCTGCTGCCGCGCAATTCGCGCTTGCTGTGGGGGATGAAGGATACGGAGGGGTACGCTATATTGTACGCGATAAAGATTACTACCCGCACCGGGAAGGCGCCACTGGAAGGGGACGCGATCACGGACGCGAGGACGTCGTACGACTCGCAGTCGGGGCGTCCCACCGTTTCCATGACCATGAACGGGGAGGGCGCCAGGACGTGGGCGCGGCTGACGAAGGAGAACGTGAATCACGCGATCGCTATCGTGCTGGACGGGATGGTGGCTTCGGCGCCTAACGTGATGGGGGAGATTAGCGGGGGCAATTCGCAAATTACCGGCAATTTTACCCAACGGGAGACGGAGGATTTGTCGAATATCCTGGAGTCGGGTAAGTTGCCCGCGCCGGCGCATATTATCGCCGACGAGGTGGTGGGGCCGTCCCTGGGTTTGGAGGCTATCCGCGCGGGGATGTGGTCGTTCGTGATCGCTTTCGCGGTGGTGCTGCTTTACATGTTTTTCTTTTATAGCAAGGATGCCGGGCTGGCGGCGAACGTGGCTTTGCTGGCGAACTTGTTTTTCCTGTTCGGTATCCTCGCCTCTATCGGCGCGGTGCTGACGCTGCCGGGTATCGCCGGTATCGTGCTGACGATGGGTATGGCCGTCGATGCCAACGTGCTGATTTATGAACGCGTGCAGGAGGAGATGCGATCCGGGAAGGGGATGAAGCTGGCCATCAAGGAGGGTTTCCAACGCTCTTATCCCGCGATTATCGACAGTAACCTGACGACTTTGCTGACGGGGGTGATTCTTTATTATTTCGGCGAAGGCCCCATCAAGGGTTTTGCCACGACGCTGGTGATTGGTATCCTGACCTCGCTGTTCACGGCGATCTTTATCTCCCGCCTGATGCTGGAGCGGATCGCGCGGGGCAGGGAGTCCGTTTCGTTTAACACGAGCTTCACGGCTTCTTTCCTGAGGGATACGAAGTTTCCCTTCTTGAAAAAGCGCAAGATTAGTTATACCGTTTCCGGGATTTTGATCGCTATCGGCCTGGTTTCCCTCTTTACGAAGGGGCTGGACAGGGGTATCGATTTCGTGGGGGGTAGGACGTATACCGTCTCCTTCGCGGAGAACGTGCAGGTGGAGGATGTGGCCGAAGCCCTCGCCGTGGTGTACGAGAGCGCTCCCGAGGTGAAGACTTTCGGTACCGCCAATCAGGTGAATATTACTACCAAGTACAAGTATAACCAACTGAGCGCCGAGGTGGATGCCGAGGTGGATTCGCTGCTCTATACCGGGCTGAAGACGTTTATTCCCGCCGGGGCGACGTATGCCGATTTCCGGGAGGTGAACTTGCAACGCTCGCAGAAGATTGGCGCGGCCGTGGCCGAGTCGATGGCGAGCGCGGCCATCTGGTCGGTGATTCTCGCGCTGGCGGGTATATTCCTTTATATCCTGGGACGCTTCTCGCGCTGGCAGTACGGGGTTGGCGCGGTGGTCGGTTTGGCGCACAACGTGCTGATTGTTCTGGGGATTTATTCCGTCTTCTCCGGCATGATGCCTTTCTCGATGGAGATCGACCAGTCGTTTATCGCGGCCATCCTGACGGTGGTGGGGTACTCGCTGAACGATACGGTGGTGGTGTTCGACCGTATCCGGGAGTATCGCCGCCTCTACGTGAAACGGGATGACGAGTCGGTGGTCAACGGGGCGCTCAATTCCACGCTGCGCCGCACGTTTAATACCTCTTTCTCCACGGTGGTCGTGCTGGTGGCTATCTTTATCTTCGGCGGGGCGTCGCTGAAAGGATTTATCTTTGCCCTGCTGGTGGGCGTGATCGTGGGGACGTACTCCTCGCTGTTTATCGCTACACCGACCAGCTATGACCTCTCCGCGAATGTTCCCGATTTGAAGAAGAAATAATACCTCTCTAATGATCGATAGGCCGGGGCTTTTGTCCCGGCTTTTTTTGTGCCCGCCGGTGGCGTGGAGGCGTCGGCGGGCAGGCGATTATTCGCCGAATTTCACTACTTTCGTGCCGTTCTAAAAATCGAGAGAGATGACATTAGAGAAACTTTTCGGCGCGCGGGCGGCGGGTTCATCCCCCCGAACGGAGGTGTTGGCGGGCGTTACGACGTTCGTCACGATGGCCTATATTCTGGCCGTTAATCCCGCCATCCTGTCGAAGGCGGGCATGGATGCGGGGGCGGTGTTCACGGCCACGGTGATCTCAACCATCCTGGCGACGCTGATCATGGGGCTGTGGGCGCGGTTGCCCTTTGCCCTGGCGCCGGGGATGGGTCTTAATGCTTTCTTCGCGCTGGCGGTGTGCCTGGCGATGGGGCACACGTGGCAGTTCGCGCTGACGGCCGTCTTTATCGAGGGGATTCTCTTTATCCTGTTGACGCTGTTTAACGTGCGGGAGGCTATCGCCCGCGCTATTCCTCCCGGTTTGAAACACGCCATTGGCGTGGGGATCGGGCTGTTTATCGCCTTTGTCGGGTTGCAAAACGCGGGGGTTGTCGTGCGCGACGAGGCGACGCTCGTGCGTTTGGGGGAGATCGCCTCGGGAACGCCCCTGCTGGCGCTGGGGGGACTGGTGTTGACGGCGGTGCTGCTGGCGCGAGGGGTGAAGGGGGCGCTGTTGCTGGGGATGTTGGCGACGACCGTGGCGGGGATCCCGGCGGGCATCACGCGTTACGATGGGCTGGCGAGCCTGCCCCCGTCGCTGGCGCCGACGTTTTTGCAGTTCGATTTTTCGGGGGTGTTTACCGTGGAGATGGCGATGGTGGTGTTTACCTTCCTGTTCGTGGATATTTTTGACACGCTGGGGACGCTGGTGGGGGTGAGCGTGAAGGCGGGACTTGCCACGCCGTCGGGCGAACCGCCGCGACTGAAGCAGGCGTTCATGGCGGATGCCGTGGGGACGACGGTGGGCGCCGCCCTCGGCACGAGTACCCTGGCGGCTTACGTGGAGAGCGCCGCGGGGGTGGCCGAGGGGGGACGCACGGGGTTGACGGCGGTGGTGACGGCAGGGTGTTTCGCGCTGGCGCTCTTTTTTTCGCCGCTGTTCCTGGCTATCCCGGTGGCGGCCACGGCGCCGGTGCTGGTGCTGGTGGGCGTCTTCATGATGACGCCGGTGAAGGAGATAGACCTGGGGGATTACACGGAGTCGATCCCGGCGTTTCTCTGCATCGTGACCATGCCGTTGGCTTACAGCGTGGCGGAGGGGATCGCCCTGGGGATGCTGGCCTACGTGTTCGTGAACCTGCTGGGGGGACGACGCCGGAAGTTGTCCGTGGCGATGTACGTGCTGGCCGCCGTGTTTATCATCAAGTACATCGTCTGACGGGTGTCGGGGGATAAATTAAAAACAGGATGGAGACAAGAGAAAAAATTTTCCTGCTGGACGCGTTCGCGCTCATCTACCGCTCTTATTACGCGTTTATCAATAATCCGCGCCAGACGAGCGCCGGGGTGAATACTTCTGCGGCTTTCGGCTTTTGCAATTTCCTGTTGGAGCTGCTGGAGCGGGAACGGCCGACGCGCGTGGCCGTGGTGTTTGACCCGCCGGGGGGTACCTTTCGACACGCGATGTTTCCCGCTTACAAGGCGCAGCGGCCTCCCATGCCGGAGGATTTACGCCGCTCTATCCCGGTGATCAAGGAGATTATCGACGGGATGGGCATCAAACAGTTGCACGTGGAGGGGTACGAGGCCGATGACGTGATTGGGACGTTGGCCACGCGCGCCGAGGCGGAGGGGTTTGATGTCTTTATGATCACGCCCGATAAGGATTACGCGCAGCTGGTGAGCGATCACGTGTTTATGTACAAGCCCGGACGGGGGGGGAACGACCGCGAGGTGTGGGGCGTCCCCCAGGTGACGGAGCATTTCGGCATCGAGCGCGCGGAGCAGGTGGTGGATCTCCTCGGGCTGACGGGGGATGTTTCGGATAATGTCCCCGGTTGCCCCGGGATTGGCCCGAAGGGTGCGGCGGTGCTGTTGGGGAGGTTCGGGAGTATCGACGGGGTCTACCAACACGTGGAGGAGCTGAAGGGTAAACAACGGGAGAATCTGCTGGCTGCCCGCGAAACGGTGATGCTCTCCCGCGAGTTGGTGACGATCTGCCGCGATGCTCCCGTGAATGTCGCCCCGGGGGAGCTGACCCGCTCGGCGGTGGACGTGCCGACGCTGGAGAGGATTTTCCGGGAGCTGGAGTTCTTTACCATGTCCCGCCGCGTGCCCGGGATGGTGCGGGAGGAGGTGAAGGCGAAGGTGAAGGAGGAGGTGCGCGCCATCGTTTGCCGGGAGATTGGCACGCGGGAGGGGTGGGCGTCTCTGGTGGAGAGCCTGAAGGGGGCGCCCGTCTACGCGATGCACGCCCGCTTTGACAGGGGGAGTGTCCACGACGCGCTGCCGGAGACGCTGGCTTTCGCGGTGACTCCCGACGAGGCCAGCGTGGCGCGCTTGCCGTCGGACGGGGAGGAGGCGCGGCGGTGGGTGGAGAGCCTCCGCCCGGTGTTCGAGGACGAGGGGAAGTTGCTGGTATCTTTCGACGCGAAGGATGATGTGATTTGGACGCGTCGTGCCGGCATTGACCCGCGGAACGGGATCTTCGATGCCAAAATCGCCCACTACGTGCTGCAACCGGATGCTTCCCACGACCTGGAACGCGTGGCGCTGGAGGTGCTGGACTACCACCTGGAGGGGGCGTTTGAGGTCTCCCCGCAGTTGTCGCTGATGTTCGAGGAGGAGCGGGATGACCGGGTGCAGGAGATGGCCGAGCGCGCCGGGGTGATCTTCCGCCTGAGGGAGAGGTTGCAGGAGAAGCTGGAACGCGTCGGCGCCCGCCCGCTGTTCGAGGAGGTGGAGATGCCGCTGGTTTCCGTGCTGGCGGATATGGAGTACGAGGGAGTTTCTATCGACACGCGGGCGTTGGAGGAGACTGCCGTCGAGCTGCGGGAGAAGGTTGCCGCGCTGGAGGGACGTATCTTCGAGATGGCCGGTCGGACGTTTAATATCAATTCGCCCAAACAACTTGGGGAGGTGCTTTTCGACGAGATGAACGTGGATGCCGGGAACAGGAAGACGAAAACGGGACAGTCCAGTACCTCGGAGCAGGTGTTGGTGAAGTTGGCGGGGGAGCACCCGATTGTCTCCCTGATCCTCGATTATCGCGGCCTCAAGAAGTTATTGTCTACTTACGCCGAGGCGCTGCCCGCGTACGTGAACCCGGCGACGGGGAAAATTCATACCCATTTCAACCAGGCGGAGGCCGCTACCGGTCGATTGAGTAGCCTGAATCCCAACCTGCAGAATATCCCGGTGCGCACGGAGGAGGGACGAGGTATCCGCAAGGCGTTCGTGACGGGGGACGCGGAGTTTTGCTTTTTCTCGGCCGATTACTCGCAGGTGGAGTTGCGCTTGATGGCGCACCTGAGCGGGGCGCGGGAGCTGATCGACGCTTTCCTGAACGGGGAGGACGTGCATGCTGCCACGGCTGCCAAGATTTACCGCGTGCCGCCGGGGGAGGTCACCCCGGAGATGCGTCGGCGCGCCAAGACTGCCAATTTCGGGATCATCTACGGCATCTCGGCATGGGGGCTGGCCGAGCGGTTGCAGATCTCACGGAAGGAGGGAAAGGAGTTGATCGACGGCTATTTCCAACTCTACCCTGGGGTAAAGGAGTACATGGAAAAGGCCGTGGAAGGGGCGCGCGCGAAGGGCTACGTGGAGACGATCATGGGCAGGCGACGTTACCTGACGGATATCAACTCCTCCAACTCCGTGGTGCGGGGCGTCGCCGAGCGCAATGCGGTGAATGCGCCCATCCAGGGGTCGGCAGCCGATATTATCAAGGTGGCAATGATCCGCGTGCACCGGGAGATGAAGGCGCGCCGGATGAAGTCGCGAATGATCCTGCAGGTGCATGACGAGCTGGATTTCACCTGCCATCGCTCCGAGCTGGACGAGCTGCGCCAGCTGGTAACCAGGTGCATGGAGGAGGTGGTGCCCCTCGCCGTGCCGCTGAGTGTGAGCACGGGAAGCGGCGAGAATTGGTACGAAGCACATTGACGCGAGGTGATGAACGGGTGGCCATGTGATACATTGCTGAACGCGTCGGCGTTTTTTCCCCCCGTCGCGGAGGAGTATGCCGAGGCAATTCCCCTGAGCGGCGCGGCGGGAGGGGAGGGCGGGGTGATCTCCGACATACTTCTGTGCGTGCTGCTTTACCTCGCGCTGCTGGCCACGGTGCAGCTGCGGGGGAGGGGGGTGTTGGCCGCCGCCTGTATCTATTTTCTCAAGAGGAAAAACTCCGAACAGCTCGTAGACAAGAAGATCGCGCCCAACCTGTTGCCCCTGTTCTTCGCGCTGTGTCTGTCCTTCTTTACGCTCTCGCTCCTGGTTGTTTACCTCGTACACGGGCGATTCGTCCCCTTGTCGGCGGCCAACTACCTGTGCTTTTTACTGGCCTACCACTTCGTCCTGCTGGGCGTCATCCGGGTGCTGGGGTGGGTGTTCAACGCCCGCGACTGCGCCCGGGAAGTCGCGATCAACGTGTGGGTTTACAACACCGTTCCGGGCATTGTTCTCTCGCCCATTATTCTCACCCTATTCTACGTTCGACCGTCATTGTCTGAAGCGCTACTCACCCTCACGGCGTTACTCCTGGCGGTTTACCTCATCCTCCGCCTGGCGCGCTGGGTGAAAATATTATTTGAACACGGTGTGCCTATTTTCTATTTGATTTTATACCTTTGTGCCCTCGAAATACTGCCCCTGCTGGTGTTATATAAGATGTTAGCAGGAAGTTTTTGAGGACGTGTAATGTAAAAATGAGCAGCTTTGAGAATAAGAAAGGTATTAGTTTCACAGCCCAAACCGACGACGGAAAAGTCCCCTTACCTTGACATCGCCGAGCAGCACGGGCTGAAAGTCGA
This sequence comes from Odoribacteraceae bacterium, assembly GCA_031267995.1. Taxonomy (GTDB): domain Bacteria; phylum Bacteroidota; class Bacteroidia; order Bacteroidales; family Marinifilaceae; genus JAIRKS01. Next base: position 12,403 of record JAIRXZ010000035.1, read on the forward strand.
GTTCCGGTCTTTCATAAAAGTGGAGGGCGTGAGCGCGCGGGAGTTCAGGCAGGAGAGGATAAACATTTTGGATTACACGGCAGTCGTGTTCACCAGTCGTACGTCCATCGACCACTTTTTCAGGATGTGCAACGAGTTGCGCATCGCGGTGCCCGACACGATGAAATACTTCTGCGTATCGGAAGCCATCGCCTTTTATCTCCAGAAATACATCGTCTACAGGAAACGAAAAATCTTCTTCGGCGACAAAAAAGTAGAAGATATGACGAAGGTATTCCAAAAACACAAAACGGAAAACTTCCTCATCCCCCTCTCGGACGTGCACAAGGAAAACGTGCCGGGTTTGATGGAAGACCTGCACCTGAAATACACGAAATCGGTCTTCTACAAAACCGTCTCCAGCGACCTCGCGCGAGAGGGATTCGACATCTCCGAGTTCGACGTGATGATCTTCTACACCCCCGCCGGCATCAAGTCTCTTTTCCAAAACTACCCCGATTTCCAACAGGGGGAGACCGTCATCGGCGCGTTTGGCGCGGCAACGGCCGTGGCCGCCGAAGAAGCCGGCCTGCGTCTCGACATCAAGGCGCCCACCGAAGTAGCCCCGTCCATGACCATGGCGCTGGAGCAATTCGTGAAACTACACAACAAGAAATAAAGGGACGGGCGTCGAAAATCGCCCGTCGCCGCCATCCCGCCCGACATGGAACCGGAAGCAACGCCCAGGCACACGTTCAGCAAACAGGAGCGGCTATACCTCAAACAGCGGATCAACGCCCTGTTGGCCGGCGGGGAGAGCTTCGTGAGCTACCCCCTGCGCGTCATCTTCCGTCTCTCCGAACGCCTTGACGGGGAGCCACCCGCCCGCGTAGCCGTGAGCGTCTCCAAGAAACGCTTCAAGCGCGCCGTCGACAGGAACCGCGTCAAACGGCTGACGCGAGAGGCCTTCCGACTGAATAAACACCACCTGCACGACCTCCTGCCGGCCGACCAGGGGGCGGACATCCTCCTGATCTACCTGGCAGAGACCATCGCGGATTTCACGAAACTCGAAAAAACAATGAAACATGCCTTCAAAAAAATGCGCGGGATCATGGTGGCGAAAGGCGACAATATCCCTGCTCCTGATCCCCGTTAGCATCTACCGGCACGTCATCTCCCCCTGGCTACCGCCCGCCTGCCGCTACGTCCCCACCTGCTCGCGATACGCCGAGGAAGCCCTGCGCAAGTACGGCCCGTTAAAAGGAAGCTGGTTAGCCATCAAACGCATCCTCCGCTGCCACCCTTGGGGCGGATCCGGCTACGACCCCGTGCCGTGAATTTGTAAAATCGCCGAATAAACACTACTTTCGTCTCCTCGAAAAATCAGAACACATGAGAAAATTTACACGCCTCTCCGCCATCGTGCTGGGTGCCTTCCTGGTGACCCTCGGCATACTCTCCCTCGCCGAAGACAAAAATCGCTTCGGCATCAGCAAAGGATTAGACATCTTCGCGGCCCTCTTTCGGGAGGTCAACCTCATGTACGTGGACGAAGTACAGCCGGAAAAAATGGTACAGGACGGCATCGACGCCATGCTCAAAAACCTGGATCCCTACACGGTCTTCTACCCCGAATCGAAAATAGACGAATTCAAACTCATGATGACGGGCGAATACGCCGGCATTGGCGCCATCATCCGCCGCAAGGAGGGACACGTGGTCATCTGGGAACCCTACAAGGACTCCCCCGCCCACAAAGCAGGCCTCCTCCCCGGCGACAAAATCCTCACCATCGACGGGGAAGACATGGCCGACAAAGAGGTAGAATACGTCAGCTCCCGCCTCAAGGGAATGCCCGGCAAGGAACTACTCCTCGGCATCCGTCGCGTGGGCGTGGAAAAAACCATCGAAAAGCGCCTCACCCGCGAAATCGTGCAACTCCCCGCCATCCCCTACCACGGGATGATCGGCGAAAAAACGGGCTACATCTTCTTCACCAGCTTCACCGACAAATCGGCGGAAAGCGTCCGCCGCGCCATCCTCGACCTGAAAGGCCAGGGAGCCGAATCCCTCATCCTCGACCTCCGGGGCAACGGCGGCGGCCTGCTCGAACAAGCCGTGGAAATCGCGAACTTCTTCCTCCCCCGCGGAAAACTCGTCGTCAGCACGCGGGGAAAAGTAAAACAGTGGGACAAAGAGTACCAAACCCGCGGCAACCCCATCCTCCCGGACATGAAGCTGACCGTCCTCATCGACCGCTCCTCCGCCTCCGCCTCCGAAATCCTCGCCGGCGCCCTGCAGGACTACGACAGGGCGGTCATCATCGGCGAGCGATCCTTCGGGAAAGGCCTCGTTCAAACCACCCGCGACCTCTCCTACAACACCAAGCTAAAAGTCACAACAGCCAAATACTACGTCCCCAGCGGCCGCTGCATCCAGGCGATGGACTACTCGCACCGCAACCCGGACGGCAGCGTGGGCGTCATCCCCGACTCCCTCATCAAGCCCTTCAAAACCACCGCCGGACGCCTCGTCTATGACGGCGGGGGAATCACCCCGGACGTCAAGGTAACCCCCGAAACCTACGCCAAGGTAACGCAGGAGCTGGTAGTCAAAGACCTCATCTTCGACTTCGTCAACGAATACGCCACCACCCACCCCTCCCTCCTCCCCCCCGCCACCTTCTGCGTGACGGACGAAATCTACGACGATTTCAAACGCTACCTCCACCGCCGCGACTTTGAATACGAAACCGCCTCGCAAGCCCTCCTGGAACGCCTCGAGGAGGCCACCGTCTCGGAAAAATACCACGACCGCGTCGCCGCCCAAATGCAACAACTGAAGGCGGAGCTGGGACACTCCATCGACCGCGACCTGGATCTTTTCCGCGAGGAAATCTCCCTCGTGCTGGCCGACCAGTTCATGGGACGATACTACATGCAGGGGGGAGTCATCGAGTTTCACACCCGCCACGACCGGGACATTCGCCAGGCGCTGGACATCCTCGCGGACGACGCCGCCTACCGTGAAATTTTGCAATAAAGTTTTGGGATTGTCTTCAAAAGAAATATCTTCGCGCCACCATTGCCCTATGGTGTAACGGTAGCACTCCAGATTCTGGTTCTGTCTGTCTGGGTTCGAATCCTAGTGGGGCAACCACCTGCAACAAACGAGGTCATCCAACATCCGGATGGCCTCGTTTCTCGTTTACCCTTCCCCTTTCCCCGCTGGCGCGGGCTTGCAGCCCGTGCCCGTGACTTGAGACGTAGCACGCTACGTCTCTACTGATTCCCACAACCTCCAATTGTAAGTCCCCCTGTAGAGACGTAGCGTGCTACGTCTCACGAAATGCCAATACCGCCAACATACAATCGCCCGCGCCCTCCCTTCCCCCGAACGCGACGCCGCCCACCTTTCCAGGCGGGCG
>JAIRXZ010000046.1 GCA_031267995.1 Odoribacteraceae bacterium
GGGCTTGTAGCCCGTGCCTCCACCGGAAAAGATGATCTTTCGTTGGCACGGACTACAAGTCCGCGCCAGCACCGGGGGCATGATCGTTGGCGTTTGTTGTTTGGGCTTCGACAGGCTCAGCCACCGTATAACAGTCGCGGTGGCTGAGCTTGTCGAAGCCATTGGGGTATGCTGTAGGGGCGAATAATTATTCACCCTTTCCCGCGTGTGCACCCGCGACGTGTTTTGCTTTACAGGCGGTGAGGGCGAATAATTATTCGCCCCTACAGTTTTACCGGTGTTGTCGTTTGGCGGGAAAGGGCGCACACGCAGGTGCGCCCCTACGGGTTTGCCGGAAAATGTTGTAGGGGCACCCCTTGCGGGCGCCCTTTCCCGCGTTGTGCCCTTTCGCTGGCGCGGGCTTGTAGCCCGTGCCTCCACCGAGGGAATGTTTGTTGGCTTTTGTTGTTTGGGCTTCGACTGGCTCAGCCACCACCACCGCGGTGGCTGAGCTTGTCGAAGCCACCACCACCGCGGTGGCTGAGCCTGTCGAAGCCACCACCAGCACGGTGGCTGAGCCTGTCGAAGCCGCCACCACCGCGGTGGCTGAGCCTGTCGAAGCCCAAACAACAAAAGCCAACAATCATGCCCTCGGTGGAGGCACGGGCTACAAGCTCGCGCCAGCGAAAGGGCACAACGCGGGAAAGGGCGCCCACACGGGGTGCCCCTACGGCATTCGTCCCGCCGGGATGGCATGCACGGGGATGTCATGCCGTAGGGGCAACCCTTGTGGTTGCCCTTTTATCATCGGCACGCGTCTAGCGGCCCGAAGGGCCTGATTTGCATAACCGCATGCAAGCGTAGCGCGGCTTGCGGAAAAAAACGACCTCGTGAATCCCTGCCTGAAAGGCAGGACTATTGGTAGCACAGTCCTGCCTTTCAGGCAGAAGTATGAGAGTTCGTTTCCCGCCGGTCGTTGACCGGCGGTTATGAAAATCCGGCTTTTCAAGCCGTCCGGCGGTTATGAAAATCCGGCTTTTCAAGCCGTTTGGTTCCGGCTTGTCCGGGTTAGATGTTAACGGTCATGTCGTTGTCTGGACTTCCGGATTGGAGGTCGGCGGGTTTGCCGGTGCCCTGGAATTTTTTGTATTCGTCGGTGGGGCGACCGGTGTTGATGTCGGTGTGGAAGACGCGCACGGTGTAGGCGTCGCCCGTGTTGGTACCGATGACGAGCAGGTGGGCGGGGTAGGTGTACTGACCGTTGGCGTCGGTGGTGAAGGAGTCAAATTCGCACTTCATCATGGTGATTTGCTCGCCGGAGGGGGCGGTGTAGACGCTTTCCTCGGTGCCGGCGAGGATGTTGTAGATGAATAGCTGATTGTTTTTGACGAAGTAGATGTAGTCCAACCGGGCGTGCTGGGCGCGGAGTTCGGCGGTGATGAGGCCGGAGGTGGAGGGGACGGCGTGGGTGGTGGGGGACGCTTCAGTCTCCCCGATGTCGATGCCGAAGATTTGCCAGGATTGGTCTACGCGGTGTTGCATGAGGGCGTATGCGAGTCCCTGTATACCGGATTTTTCGATTTTGGTACCCATGAATTTGAGGTCGTAGGGCATGTTGACGAGGGTGGGGTAGTCGTGTTCAAAGAGGGCGGGGACGAAGATGTTTTTGACGAGGAAGGAGCGGTGGGTTTCGTCGAACAGCAGCGGCCTGGTGAACGAGATGGGGAGGCAGGCGGCGTAAGGGGAGAGGGTGAAGGGGAGGTTGTCCTCGCGCTGGCGCGCCATTCCGAAGCGGCCGGTCATGGAGATCATGAGGGAAACATCGTACAGTTTGCCGTCCGCGAGAATGTAGACTTCGTTGGCCGCGCCGAAAACGCCGTGCACGTCGAGGAGGGAGGGGGCGGAGTAGAAAAGGTTGCTGGAGTTGCGGGTAACGAGGTTTGCCAGCTGGTCGTAAACGAGTACCTCTTTTTCCGAGGCGAGGAAGACGCGGGAGCACCATTGCCCGCCGGAGGAGAAGTCGTTGGGGTCGACATAGTCCTTGTACTCCCCGATGTAGGAGATGCCGCGGGCTTCGCCTTCCATGTTGTAGCCGACGGTGTATTCGAGGAAGTTGGGTATGTCCTCGCCGTCGTCTTCAAAAAATAGATCCAATTCGGTGTTCCCGCCGATGGTTTTGAGGACGTACCAGGCCATGGATTCGCGGGATACGACGCTGAGCGGGAAGAATTTGGTGTAGGTGATGCCGGTGGCGCGCGAGGTGAGCTGGAGGTATATTCGGAATTGGTTGGAGGTGGTGAGGACGGGGTAGACGAGCTCTTTTTCGTTGCCGATGACGGCGACGAAGGCGTTGAGGTTGTAGAGCGTCCAGGTGTAGTCGTACTCGTCTTCGCCGTTGAGGGTGGTGATTTTGGGGTTGATTCTCAGCGTGTCGAAGCGGTAGACGGTGTAGCTGTTTTCGAGTTCGATGACGGGTTGGACGACGTCGTGGTACGTGTAGTTGCCTTTGTCCTCGTAGCAGGCGTGCAGGGCGAAGCCCAGGAGGAGGGCGATGAATATGTTTGTTTTCATAGCGTTTTGTTATTACATGAATCCATAAAAGAAGATGACTTCCCCGTTTTCGTCCACCATGTCCGTGCCGTGCTCTTGGCGGTACGCGGCGAGGACTTCGTTGCAGAGGTCGATGTAGAATTGGATGGCGTAGTAGTCCCATCCGATATTATCGAAGGTGCTGTCGTCCCACTTGAGACCGCCGCTGACGTCAATCAACATGCGGTGCTTGACGCGGCTGTATGTGCCCATGACCCAGTCGAGGGGCGCCCATTGATCCGGCTGCACGAGCTGGTCGGTGATCTGTATAACGTTTTCAAGTTTGTTGCGCGTGCCGATTTTCAGCCCCTCGCCGGGGATGACGCGGAGGCGGAGGTAGCGGTCTTCGGTCATGAGCGACGGGTGGCGGAGGAAGATGACCGGGATGGATGCCGAGAGGCCGCCGGCGGGGATGACCATCTTGCTCTTGTCCAGCGGCTGGTAGTGGACGCCGGCCTCGGCTTGGAGGGCGGGGATGGGGATGGAGTCGGTGATGTTGCCGAAGTCGTCGTACTTGATGTCCCAACTGCCGTGTTCGATTTGTTCGAGGTCGAAGTGGAGGGGAACGTTGGCGGGGTCGCCGAGGAGGTGGACGATGATCGCCGAGGTGTCGCTGGTGATGCTGGCGTGCTGGTAGACGAAGCTGACGCGGGTGATGTAGCTGGTTTCCGTGCCGAATTGCACGTAACGCTCGCCCCTGTAGAGGAAATCTTCTTCCCGGCAGGCGCCCAGGAGCGCGAGGCAGGCGGCGAGGAGGGTGATGTATGTCGTTTTCATGATCCGGTGTTTTTAAAGGATAATTTCGCTTTGCGGCAGGGGCATCACGTAGGCCGCGGGGAGGTTGGTGATGGGGGTACTAAAGAACATGTCGGTAACGGAGAGGCGTTTGTACTGGAAGAATAGTTGTCCCTCGCCGTAAAATTCGCGGTTGTATTCGGTGAGAAGGGTGTTTTGGAGGCCGACGGTAAGGGGGTTTTGCAGGGTGCCGCGGGTGTCGCAGTAGAGGTTGTAGAGGTCTTGAGCGCCGGGGTCGCCACATTCGATGGCGATGAGGTAGAGTTCGCTGAGACGAATGAGGGGGATCTTCCCGGAGTGCGACTGGATGTACTTTTTGAAGATGTAGAGGTATTGTCCCTCCTCGATGTAGTCGCCCCACCAGTTGACGTAGCGGACGTCGGCGAAGTTAAGCCCGAAGATCCGCATGATGCTGACTTGGTCTTTGAGGTAGTTGGCGCGGAAGCGGGGGACGAGGTCGGCGAGGTAGTACAATTCCAGCTCGAAGATGTGCTCCGTGGGAAGGATGTAGGTGCTGGGCGATGCAAAGTCCGATTTGTTGGCCAAGCTAAACTTGCCGGTGGCGTCAATGACCTCGCGGGCGGCGGCTGCAGCGGCGGGTTTGTCGCCGTTCCAGAGGTGGAAACGGGCTTTCATGGCGGTGACGGCGTAGTAGTTTACGCGACTTTGACGGTTCAAGTCGTAGAAGGAGTCGCCTGTTTTGTTGCCCGTGTAGATGGGGTCGGCTTCTTTGAGTAGGCGTTGCGCTTCGTCCAGGTCTTCAAGGAGAAGGGCGGTGTAGGCGGCGTAGGTGAGGTACTCGTGCGGCGTTTTGGAAATAACGCGGGGGTAGGGCAACATCCTTGCCCCGGTTTGGGTTCCGGGGATTGGCCCCCACCAGCGGAGCAGCTCGAGGTGACAGAAGGCGCGCGTGCCCAGCGCTTCGCCCTTGGCAATTTTGTAACGGGTGGCGTCGGCGAAGACAGCCTGGTTGTTGTCGATGTGCTGGAGGACGAGGTTGGCCTCGGCAATCACGCGGTATAGTCCAAGGAATATGCTGTCGAGGGTGCGTTCCGTGTAAGTGTCCTTGTAATAGTGCTTGTTGACGTTGGCGTTTTCCGATCCTTCGGAGGCGTCCCAGTGGCTGACCATGTGCTCCGGGAGGCCAATGGTGAGGGTCTCGCCGAAGAGGTTCCCGTGTTTGAGTTGGTTGTATAAACCCGTCAGCACGGCCTTGAATCCCGATTCCTCCTGGAGGAATTTTTCCGCCTCTATCTTTGAGGTGGGCTGCACGTGGAGCCATCCCTCGCAGGATACGCCCGTCAACAGCAGGACGATGGCGACAAGTAACGGTGTTGCGTGGTGTTTCATGGTATCTTTTTTTGATGGTTAAAATACGGCGGATAACGACATGGAGAAGGAACGGGAGAAGGGGTAGTTCAACCCTCTTTCGCGCTTGACGGAGCTGATGTAGAGGAGGTCGGAGGTTTCAAAGCCGGCGATGAGGCTCTTGACGCGCAGGCGTTGCTGCACCCAGGGGAGGTTGCCCAGCTCGTAACGTAGGGATAAGGCGCTGAAGTGGAAGAAGTTTTCCTCCTGGATGAAGCGCGAGGTGGCTTTCGTCTCCGTGAAGTCGGTGAGCCTTTTGAAGCGGGCGACGTCTCCCGGCTCCTGCCAACGGTCGCGGTACACGCGGCGGTCGACGTTGTAGGTGTAGTCCGGCACCTCGATTTTGTCCCTGAAGGTGGTGTTGTATATCTTCGTTCCAAGGCTGTACATGAAGGAGGCGTTGAACATCAGGTCGTGAAACCTGAAGGTGGTGTTGAGCACTCCCCGCAGTTTCGGCTCGGCCACGCCGCAGTCTACCTGGTCGCGGGCGTCCCACGTGTCCGTGACCTCGCCGAAGCGATTCATGAACAGCTCGTTTCCGTTGGATGGACTGATGCCCAGCGAGGGTACGGCGTAGAGGGTGCGCATGCTTTTGCCTTCTTCGTAAAGGAAGTTGGGGTTGATGCCGAGGCTCTCGCGGATCTGCGCGTTTTGCGCCTTGAGCGTGGGGGATATTTCGAGAATTTTGTTGCGGTTGCTGCCCATCGAGGTGGTTACTTGCCAGGTCATTTTCCTGGCGGGGTCGCGCAGGAGGACGAAGGTGGTTTTTAACTCCCAGCCGCGGTTTTCCAGCGATCCGAAGTTCTCGACGTAGCTCTTGAAACCGTTGGAGTGGGGGAGGTTGACCTCGGCCACGAGATCCCGCGTTTTGTCGCGATAAAAATCCAGCACGGCGCTGATCCTGTTGTTGAACAGCGCGAACTCGATGCCCGCGTTGAATTTGCCCGTCATCTCCCACTTGAGGTTTTCGTTGCCGAGACCCTCCAGGCGGGCGCCAATGTTGTTGCCGTAGCGGTCGTTCGTCTGGAACGAGTAAATCATCATGGCGTTAAAGGGGTTGAAGCCCAGCTTGCCGGTAAAGCCGTAACTGCCGCGGAGTTTAAGGTAATTGACGTGGCGCGATTGGAAGAATTTTTCCTCGTGCACGTTCCATCCCAAACCGGCCGACCAAAACCATCCCCAGTGTCTCCTGGAGCCAAAGGCGGAGTTGCCGTCCGCCCGCAGGGAGGCGTCCGCGTAGTACTTGCCGTCGTAGTTGTAATTGACGTTCGCGAGCACCCCGACGTTGCGGTTGATCTCCTCCATGCCCACGGGTTTGCCGTCTTTTTGGTAGGCCATTGCCGCGCTCATGTGGTTGATGCGTCCGTCATGAAATCCTTCAAGATTAAAAGTTTGACTGTCCATCTCCTGCTGCTTGACGGAGGCGTTGCCGCCGGCAAAGAGGAGGTGCTTGTCACCAAATCGCTTGTTGAAACTGAAGGTGAAATCGGCGCTGTAGTCAAACAGGTGCGCTATCGAGAAGTTGTATGTTCCCTTGCGCATGGCCTCCTCGTCGGAGTAACTCGCGAAATAACTGTGATCCGCCGACAGGAACATGTGCGACTCCATCACGCTTTTGGAGATGCCGCCGCGCGCCCGGAGGCTCATCCCCTCGATGGGCTTCCAATCGACGTAAAAGGTTTCGCTCCAGTAGTTATCGCTCTCCGTGTCGCGCCTGCCAACCTCCGCGTCGTGCAGCGGGTTGTATTGCGGGTAGAGGATCGGGATGAAACCGCCGAGCAGCTCCGCCGTCGGGAATTGGAGGTACAGTTTGCCCTCCTCGTCGTGCGTTTGGAAGTAGGGATTGGTGTCCGCCCAGGTGCTGAAATAGCCGTAGTTGGACTCCCTCGTGTTGGTGGCGCCCACCAGCAAGTTGTTTTGGAAAAGGAAATTATCGTGATTGTATGTCAACGATACCTCGCCGCTGATGACCTCCCGGTGCGAGTTTTTCATCACGCCGTTGCGCCTGTCATAAACGAGGCTCATGTTGTAACGAAAATCCTCACTTCCCCCCTCCACGGCCACGTTGTGACGATGCGGGACGGTAGTCCTCAGCGGTTTGGAGAGCCAGTAAGTATCCACGCCCCGCTCCACGTCCAGCTTCCGCTCGGCGTAATAATTGGCCAGCAGGGTGCCCCTTTCCGGGTTCGTCCCCGTGTACATGCCGGTGCGAAATTCCAGGTCGAGCTTCTCCCGCGCGTTCAGCAACCGGTACTCGCTGAGGTCGGGAGCTTCCACGGCGTATTTCCCGTCGTAAAAAAACTGCAAGCTGCCCGGCTGCGGCTTCAAGGTGGTAATCACGACAACGCCATTGGCCGCCCGCGAGCCGTAAAGGGCTGCCGCCGAAGCATCTTTCAGCAGGACGACACTCTCCACCCGCCGCTCGTTCAAATCCATCATCCTCGACAGGGAAATTTCCACTCCGTCCAGCAAAATCAGCGGCACGTTGATGTTGTCCCGGTTTTGCTCCTGGAGATCGGTGATATTTTGCGGCAGGGAGGATGCCCCGCGAATCTGCAAGTTGGGAACGTTATTGGGATTAGATCCCGCGAAATTATCGGGCAACAGGTTGAAGGCCGGATCAATATTGGCCAGCGTCTGCAACAGGTTGCGACTGCTGAAATTCCGAATCTCCTCCGCGGTAATCACCGACACGGCGCCCGTGAAACTCTCCTTGGCTTTGTTGAAGATGCCGGTAACCACCACGTTATCCAGCTCCCGCTCCTCCGCCACCAGCGTCACGTCCATATCTTTCCCGGCGTAAGGCGCCTCCACCGTCCGCATCCCGACGAACGAAAAAACAACAACAATATCGGGCAATTCCGAGGCGTTCAAACGGAACGTCCCGTCGCGCCCCGTCACCCCGCCGACGCTGGTGCCCTTGATCACCACGGTGACGCCGGGCAGCGGCGCGCCCTCCTTGTCCTTCACCACGCCCCTGATTTGCAGCGGTCGCGCCACCTGGGGCACGCGGCGGATGATAATCAAATTGTCCTGGATGATGTACGACAAGCCGGTGCCCGCCACGCACTTGTCCAAAATCTCCTCGACGGCGGCGTCCTTGGCCTCGATGGTGATGCCACCAACGGCGGCCACGTCCTCGGATTTAAAAACAAAGGTGTACTCGCTGATCGCCTCGATCTGTTGCAACACGCGGGTGAGGGGCGAATTTTTCACCTGCAAGTCGATGCGCGTCACCTGCAAGGCGGCGCTGCACGTGCAGAGACTCCCCGCCAGCAGCAGGATGACGAGCCGCGCCCTCCGCGCGAATTCTTGTAGCGTTCTCTTTTTTCTCATGATCTGTTCTTGCTTTTTGTTAGTATTGAGCGGGGCGGCGGTCTCTCTCGCGTCCCCTTATCGACTGACGTATATCACATCGCGCGTGTAAGTGAGGGTGACGCCGTTGGTGGAGCTGAGATTTTCCAGCACCTCCCGGATGTCCTCGTACCGCTTGATGTTGAGGTAAAAATGGACGTCCTTCAGCGACGGATCCAGGTACACCACCTCGAAATTGTACCACTTGCCAAGCATCCTGAAAATATCTTCCAGCGACCGGTGACGGGCGATAAATCGACCCTCTTTCCACGCCAACGCCTCCTCGATGTCGGCCGCCACCTTCACCATCGTCCCGTCCTCCTCGCGGCAAATCGCGCTTTCGCCGGGCGCGAGCGTCATCTCCAGCTCCCCGAAGCGCTGGTGCACCCGACCGGAGACGAGCGTGGTGACAATTACCCCCTCGTCCGGGTAGGCCGACAGGTCGAAAGCCGTGCCCAGCACCGTCAGCGCCATCTCCCCGGCGTACACGCGGAAGGGCGCCAGCGTGTCCGGCGTCACCTCGAAATAGGCCTCCCCGCTCAGCATCACCTCCCGGCTGCCGGGGGCGAACTGATCCGGGTAAGTCAGCGTGCTGCCCGCGTTCAGGCGGACGAGCGTGCCGTCCGAGAGCCTGACACTGAACTCGCAACCGGCCGGGACGTTGAGCACGTGGCGCCGCTCCCGCCCGGATTCGCCCGCCGGGAGTCGCTGGTATTCCAGGGCGTCGGACTGGTTCCACGCCACGGGAAGG